>PLDW01000167.1:0-126 GCA_003136315.1 Gemmataceae bacterium
TCCGCCCGTGAAGGCGTCACACCCTTGTGGGTGCCACGGGCGTACAAGCCGCCCGTGGCACCCACACTATCGTGCGAGGCCTTCACGGGCGGACAAGCCGCCCATGGCACCCACAATCGTGGTCGG
>PLDW01000167.1:220-18241 GCA_003136315.1 Gemmataceae bacterium
TTTGATTCTGGACAACTCCTTACTTTTTGGCTTCGGGCTTGGGCTCATCCTTCTTGGGGCCGTAACCGGTCTTCTGGTACTTCTTCTGGAACTTCTCGACCCGGCCGGTGACATCCAGGAGCTTCATCTTCCCGGTGAAGAAGGGGTGGCTCGCGCTGGAGATCTCGACCTTGTGGACCGGATACTCCTTCCCGTCCGTCCAGGTCACGGTCTCGTCGGTTTCGACGCACGACCGTGTCAGGAACGAGAAATTGGCGGACACGTCCTTGAACACGACGGGCCGGTAGTTGGGGTGAATGCCCTTTTTCATAATCACAACTCCGCGAAGAACTGTACGGCGTGTTATTCTAGGGCTGGCAGGGCTGGCGACAACGGGGCAGGCTGTTCTCGCCAGGAACTCGCTGAGGCTGTCACATTCCAGGAGCAACCATCGGTATAATAGAGGGGCGAGGCTCCTGCCGAGTGGTCATAGCGACACAACTCGGCGGGAGTCTCGCCCCGGGTGGGTCCGATGGAACCCAGTCGGAAGAACCGGCGACTCGCGAGGCGAATCCTCTCCATTACCAGTAGTATCCGCCACCGATTCCAGCGTACAGACCACCGTACAAGTACGGGTTGTAACCGTAACCGTAGCCGTAGCCGTAGTAGCCCGGGTAGAACCCGAACCCGGCGTAGTAGGGCCGGTAGAACCCGCCGTAATAACCACGGTATCCGCCGTAGTAGCCACGGTATCCACCGTAGTAGCCGCGGTATCCGCCGTAGTAGCCACGGCCACCACCGTAGCCCCAGCCACCGCGACCGCGGTAGGCGGCCTCCGGCGATTCCTTGTCCAGCTCACTCCCGGCCGAGGCGACAGTGACCGCTGCGGTCGGTGTCACGGGGGCCTTCGGGGCCAGTTCCTTGTCGAGTTCACCGGCCCGGGCAGCGGTCCCGAAGCCGAGCAGCGCCAGGCTGCAAAGGGTGATGCGGATCACAGCAGAAACCTCCTGAGGGAGGACACCGTGGGCGGAACAAGCCAAAACGGTGTCTGGGAGGGAAACGGACCGCCGAATCGGGCTTGCGCGATTCGGCTGGGGTCATCGGTTGCAAAACAAACCCCGCAAGAATGATACCATCCGGCTGGCGACGCTTAAAGTGTACTTCTTCACGCCTTCTTCGTGGGCGGATCGCTCCTAAACGACAACTGAGAACCCCCAAGATCGCCCTCAACCCTCAATTTCATCAGCCTCCTCATTCTTCCCCGAGTGGGGGTCGATGGAAGGCAAGCGACCACTCGGGCAGCTTCTCGTACAATTCCTCGGCATCACTGGCACGCAGAGTGATATGGCCGACTTTCCGTCCGGGTCGCGGGGTCTTGCCGTAATTGTGCAGGTGTGCGTGGGGATTTCGCAGGACTTCGGCTACCGGAAGCATGTTCCCGATCACGTTGAACATCGCCGACCAACCCACCGGCTCGCACGAGCCGAGCGGGAGGCCACAGACCGCTCGAAGGTGGTTCTCGAACTGGCTGGTGTGAGCCCCTTCAAGTGTCCAGTGCCCGGAGTTGTGAACCCGTGGGGCCATCTCGTTGGCCAACAGGCGGGAGCCCTCCTGGAACCACTCGATCGCCAGCACCCCGACATAATCCAGCTCGCCCAGCACCCGCGCTGCGTACTCTGCGGCCCGCTCCCCCAACTCTTCAGCAGTATCACCGGCCGGAGCGATCGACCGATGGAGGATGCCATCGCGGTGTTCGTTCTCGACAAGCGGGTACGCCACGACCTGCCCATCGCGGCCACGAACCGCGATGAGGGAAAGTTCCCGGTCGAAGGGCACAAACTCTTCGAGGATCAGCGGCCGTCCACCAAGCTTCTCCCACGCCCGGCTGGCATCGGCCTCGGTGCGGATCACTGCCTGGCCTTTCCCATCGTACCCGAAGCGTCGGGTTTTCAGGACAGCGGGTCGGCCAATCTCACGGAGGGCGTTCTCGAACTGGTATTGCTCCTCGACCGCAGCGAATAGCGGGGTCGGGATGCCGAGATCACGGAGGAACGTTTTTTCGGTCAGCCGGTCCTGCGACACTTCCAGCGCCCGGGGTGGAGGGAAGACAGCGACCCGCTCGGCCAGCCACTGGGCCGACTCGACCGGGACGTTCTCGAACTCGTAGGTCACGACGTCCGAGACCTGGGTCAGTTGGTAGAGGGCCTGGAAGTCGTCGAATTCGCTGCGGATGTGAGAGCACACCTGGGCCGCACACGACTCGGCAACAGGGTCGAGGACGGTGCAGCGGATGCCCAGCGGGTACCCCGCCAGTGCCATCATTCGCCCGAGTTGCCCACCTCCAAGAATTCCTATTCGCATGGTAATTGCAGTTTGCCGTTTGCAGTTTGGATCGATTCCAGGGCGTTGCTACCGGAACCCAGGGCATTGGCCGAATGGCACTTCCTGGATCGGTAAGTGATTAACTCGTCAGGTGTTATGCAATTAACAGCTAGGGAAGTTTCCGTCATCGCATGTCCGTTTAAATCCAATACCGTTGCACGAGAAGGNNCCGCACGCCTCAACACGTTGCTGAGTTGCCACATACGCTGATACTTGCTCCTCGTGCAACGGTATTGCGTTTAAATCGGACTGCGAACTTGTCTGGATCCCGCGATGGAACATTTCACCCAGTGGTCTATACGAAAGGGCCGTCCGTGCGGACAATCGGAGTGTCTATCCACCGAATCCCGCACGAAGGCCCCACATAGCTCAGTCTACATCCGCACGTATCGCACAACAACTCCACCAACTCCGCGTTTCCTTCGCCCAACTGCCCGGACTGCCCTACGCGGACTTCATGCCCAACGATACACCCGAACTGCTCAAGCCGTCCTCCGAACCCGTCCCTAAAATGAAGCGGGACAAGATTTCGATTCGGTCTCCTCTGCCCACTCGGAGGAGGGGTTCTGTTTGTCACTCCTGCCTCTCCCGGAGTAGGCCCGATGCTGGATTCCATCCTCGAAGCAGTTGGCCACACACCGATCGTACTGCTGAGCCGATTGACCGAGGGTCTCCAGGCGAAAGTGGCGGTGAAAGTGGAGATGACCAACCCCGGTGGGAGCGTCAAGGACCGGGTCGCCCTGGCCATGATCGCCGAGGCCGAGGCCCGTGGAGTGCTCCGGCCTGGCGGGACGATCATTGAAGCGACCGCCGGGAACACCGGGGTCGGGCTGGCGATGGTTGCTGCGGTCAAGGGGTATCGGTGTATCTTCGTGCTACCGGACAAGATGTCGGCGGAAAAGATTGCCTTGCTCAAGGCTTACGGAGCCGAGGTGGTCATCACCCAGACGGCGGTCCCACCGGATTCCCCCGAGAGCTACAACGGTGTGGCCGACCGGCTCTCCCGCGAGATTCCCGGGGCATGGCGGCCGAACCAGTTTACCAACCTCGCCAACCCCGAGATCCATTACCGGACCACCGGCCCGGAGATCTGGGAGCAGACACGCGGGAAAGTGACGGTGTTTGTCGCCGGAGTCGGCACGGGCGGCACGGTGTCTGGGGTCGGGCGGTATCTCAAGGAGCGGAACCCGAATATCCGGGTGGTTGGGGCCGACCCGGAAGGATCGGTGCTCTCGGGCGGATCGCCGAAGCCGTGGAAAGTGGAGGGGATTGGCGAAGATTTCGTACCAAAGACGTTCACCAGTCAGTATGTCGATGATTGGGAGCGTGTGGGGGACGCGGAATCGTTCCATGTGGCCCGGGAACTGGCCCGGCGGGAGGGAATGCTACTGGGCGGATCGACCGGAACGAATGTGGCCGCCGCCCTCCGGTACGCCCGACGGCTGGGTTCCGGGCACCTTGTCGTTGCTCTCGGGTGCGACACCGGCAGAAATTACCTGAGTAAGTTCTTTGACGATGCCTGGCTAGCCGATAACAAATTAAGCTTTACCGAGCCCCCGGTCCACTCAATCGGAGACCTGCTGCGGAAACGAGGGGAGCGGACCCTCGTAACCATCCCTCCAGACGCGACCGCAGGACAGGCGATCCTCTTGATGGAAGCGACCGGGATCTCCCAGCTTCCGGTCATGGATGGGGGGCGGCCAGTGGGGAGCGTCCAGGAGGTCACCCTGGCCCGGGTGCTCCACGATGGGAAAGATCCGAATCAGGTGCCAGTCGGAGAAGTGATGGCCCGACCGCTCCCAGTTGCGGATGTTCACACTCATCTGGACGAGCCGTATCGGCTCCTGCTTGCGGGGTATACTGGTGTGCTGGCCACCCAGGACGGCAAGGTGGTGGACATCATCACCCGGATCGACCTGATTCACTACTGGGACCAGACCCGGGTGAAGTGACCAGAACTGGTGGGCGTGAGGTATGAAGAGGATGACCACCCGTCAGGGACAGCCGGGCCGTCACGGAGGACGGCCCCTACCCAATTCGTAGGGGCGTTCTCCGTGGCGGCCCGGCTTCGCGGAGCAATCCCGTTCAACGGGATCAGGCAAGGCTCGACCCACTCGATGATGACTGCCCGCCGGGAGCGCATTGATACATTGGTGTTAAGATTATCTGCTCGTGCGTGGCTATTCAGGACGACCCCGCTGCCCACGTGGCGGCGGTCAGCCAACGAGCCCCCTGAACTCCAGCCTGCCGAGGAGACCGGATGAGTGATTCAGCCCAAGGGACCAGTCCCGCTGTCGAAGCGAATATTTATCATCTCTATCGGGAGTACTTCAACAAAGCCGAGCGCAAGCGACGCTGGAATCTGGAGGACGATATTCCCTGGGCATCGTGCAACCCGAACCTCAATCCCGCCTTCGCCGATGTGGTGGAATCGTTCTGCATCGTCGAACTGTTCCTACCCGATTACATCGGCAAAATCCTTCCGCTGATCCGTGGCTACCGGGGCCGGGCCTGGTTTGCTGCCAACTGGGGGTACGAGGAGTCAAAACACTCTCTGGCCCTCGGCGACTGGCTTATCAAATCCGGCCAACGGACGGCAGAAGAGCTTGAAGAAACCAGCCGATATGCCGTCGATCACCAGTGGAACCTGCCGATGGACAATGTCCGCGGCATGGTGTGCTATTCGATGGTCCAGGAGTTGGCGACCTGGCTCCACTACCGGAACTTGCGGAAGCTCGTCAGCGAGCAGGACGACCCGGCGCTGCACGTGTTGCTGGGCTATGTTGCGGTCGACGAGCGAGCCCACTTCGACTTCTTCAGCAAGCTGGTGAAGTTGCACCTGGAGGACGATCGGCCCGGCACACTGGAGCAGCTCCGCCGGGTGTTCGGGCACTTCCTGATGCCGGCCTTCCACATGTTGCCAGACGGTGCGCGTCGCAAGGCGGCCGTGCAATCCCTGGGCATTTTCGATGACGATGTCTTCATTGAGGGGGTGTACCTCCCCACTCTGGACACCCTCGGTGTGACCCGCGCCGAGATGCGCAACAAGGTGGTGAAGAAGAGCCACACCGCCGGAACGCTGAACTGATCGATTCGGTGACCGACCCACTCGACTCGCGTTCCTCCGCTACCATGATGGGGTGACTCACCTTCGACGAACGATGCTTCCCGTTCGGTGGCTCCCGACATGGTATCGAAGCAATGTGTTATTCCGCGGAAGCCAGCTTCGCACTCGGCGCGACCCTGTTCCCCATTGGGGCCTACTGTCTGCGATCCGCGTGGATCAAGAATCGGCGTCTGGTGCCGCTGGCTGTGATCCCCATCGGGCTCGGGGTACAGCAAGTCAGTGAGGGTTATGTCTGGCTCGCGCTCAACGCAGGCGATACCTCCGGAGCCAGGCCGCCGGGTCTCGTGTTCCTGTTCTTCGCGCTGGCCTTGTGGCCATTCTGGTCGCCCGTCCAGGCCGCGATCAGTGAAACCCGGCCCACGCGCCGGCTGTCGCTTGTGGCGTTCGCGGTACTCGCCTCCGGGTGGTTATGGCTCCTCTTCTACCCACTCCTGGCCGATCCGGATGGTCGACTCACCCCCGTCGTGACCCACCACTCGATCCGCTACGCGATCACTCTCCCGGTCGACGAGTACGTTCCCCGCACTGTGGTGCGCATCGTCTATCTGATCTCGATCGTTCTCCCTTTGGTGATCGGCCCCCGCCTGTTCGGACCCATCCCGGGTCTGCTCCTGGCGGCGAGCGCGGTGGTCACGGCAGTGGTGTTCGAGTACGCTTTCGCCTCGGTCTGGTGCTTCTTCGCAGCGATCGTCAGCCTGGGGCTGGGCTACATATTTGCCCGCCTTCCCAGCCACGAACCAATCCCAGACAGGTTGGGCGCCTGACCGCCAGGCTGGGTTCCACTTCCTCCGCCCGATTGTGTGTGCCCACGTCTGGATAAGGGCTTTGTCGTTGCCCAGGCCGGAGAAATCGACTACCAACAACGGTAGACTAACTTGTCGCAGGTGCTGATTCCGACGACCCTTCTGGAGGTAGCGCCGATGATCCGGCTGGATGCGAACCGTCCCGTCACGTTCTGCGACGGTCTCACGCGGCGAGATTTCCTCCACGCTGGAGCCATTGCCCCACTCGGACTGACCCTTCCGGCCTTCCAGCGCGCGAAGGCTGCGGGTGTCGACTCGGATGTGAACTGCATCATGCTGTTCTTGGTCGGGGGGCCAAGCCAGATCGACACCTGGGATCCGAAGCCGAACGCCCCGGCCGAGGTCCGTGGGCCGTTCCGGCCGATCGCGACGAACGTCCCTGGGATTCAGGTCAGCGAGATCTTCCCGAAACTCGCCAAGCATGCCGACAAGTTCTCGCTGATCCGGTCTGTGTACCACACGGCGACCGCGGTCCACGACACCGGCCACCAGATGATGCAGACAGGACGGCTCTTTTCCGGTGGGGTGGAACATCCGCATATCGGCTGTGCCCTCGGCTACCTGAAGGGCGGGCGAGGCGAACTGCCGGCCCACGTGCTTCTCCCGAAGCCGATCGGCCGGACCGGCGGGAATATGCCACACGGCCACACCGCCGGGTATCTGGGCAAGCCATACGATCCGTTCATCCTGAACGCCGATCCGAACACCCCGAACTTCAAGGTTCCCGACCTCCTCCCGCCAGACTATATCTCCGGGGTCCGGGCCGAGCGTCGACAAAAACTCCGCGAGGCAGTCGATGGGGCAACCGCAGCCTTCGAGCAGAATGCAGCGGCAAAGCAACTGGATGACAACTTCCACCTGGCCTACAAGCTCATGTCGTCGGCGAAGGCCCGGGATGCGTTCGCTCTGGAAAAGGAACCGGGCAAGGTGAAGGACCGCTACGGTCGGACACGTTTCGGGCAGAGTTGCCTGATGGCCCGGCGGTTGATCGAAGCCGGGGTCCGGTTCGTGACCGTGAACATGTTCGAGACCGTGTTTGATGAGGTCACATGGGACATCCACGGGTCGAAGCCTTTCACCGACATTGTGCAGATGTCGAAGGAGGTCGCCCCGAATTTTGACCAGGCCTACACCGCGCTGCTGGAAGACCTCGGGGAGCGTGGACTCCTGTCGACGACAATGGTGGTGGCCCTGGGTGAGTTCGGTCGCACTCCCAAGGTGAACCCGGCGGGTGGGCGGGATCACCACCCGGGTGTGTGGACGATCCTGATGGGGGGCGGGCCGATCCGTGGCGGGACGGTGGTCGGGGAGTCAGACGAACTCGGCTACGCTCCAAAGGCCCGACCAGTGACGCCCGGCGAGGTCGCAGCGACGCTCTACAAGGGCCTCGGGCTCGATCCACACAAGGAACTCCCCGGCCCGCAGAACCGCCCGATCCCGCTCGCCGAGTTCAGTATCAAGCCGATCAGTGAGTTGTTCTGATCGGGAGGCGCGGCGATGACTTTGTTCGCCCTCGATCCGTGGTGGAACGACTTCTACACCATCGGGGGTTTCATTGCTGGTATAATCGGGGCACTTGTGAGTGTCGGTGGGTTTTGGATCGCGATCGGGCAGATCCGGAAAACGATGCACGCCGCCCAGGCAGCTCAAGATGCCGCCAACAAGACGTTAGAGGAGAGCAAAAAATCTTACTCGAGATTCGTCGGATCATTTGCGTCTCGTTTGATGTCAGAGCTTCAGCGAGCTGTCAATACGAAAGAATGGATGATTGCGGATCTCCGGGCGCACGACCTCGCGGAGTTACTCGGGACGCTGACACCGTCATCGTTGGTGGTTGCCGACCTTGTCGCGCGCCTCCGATCATTTGGTCAGGATTTTGCCGATGCTGCCAGCGGAGGAAAAGCCAGTATCGGCCGCACCAAGTGGAAAGATCTCCTCAACGAGTTACACGCCCGCCTCGATACACTCGGGGCACCATTTGGAGATGTTGAACATGGCGAAACCGGTTCTCACGATCCTACTGGACACATTCCGGACAATCGCTCGCAATCTCCTGGCGAAGACGAAAGTCGGGCAAGTGAATTGGGTTCCGCGGACGGAGCGTGAGTACACGCCTAATATAAAAAGAACTACGATTTATGAGGTCGTTCTTCCTGGGTCACGGATTGTCCTTTCTCACGTGATTCCACTCTCGCAACCCGACCGTATCTCCCTTCAATTGCTAAATGCTAATGGCGTTACTGTGGATTCCTGGACGATCACTGACCCAGAGGTGGAAGATCAGGATGCGGATTCAGATGGCAACTGGAAACTGCTATCCGAACTGTACAGCGAGGTCCACCGCTTCGTGACGGGATGGGATAAGGTCACCAAAGAAATCCAGTCTGCCCTCCTAAGCTCTGCTGTCATTGGGGAACCGAGAAAATAAGTCCCTCGAACCGACGATGCCACGCGACACCCCACTGCCAGTGATCTGCCCAACGACGATGGTGAACCAATGGAGACGCTCGGATACCATGCTCACGGCCTTGCGTGAGCATGTGGGCGTGAATCGAGCGACTTGGTGGTTCATCCATCTCCCCCAAGCGGTAGACATGGCACCCGGCGAGACCAGGACACTCTGACAATTCTATTCTGTTACATTTTCCGCGTTGCCCCGCTTCATAAACACTTGAACGCTCTGCCAACTCTATTATGTGACACTTTCTGCGCTGCCCCGCTTTGGCTGTTTCACACGATTCTCGGGGATGTTCCAAATGTGACGAGTTCCAGGGGTCTTGGGTGGGAATCGCCATCAATGCCTCCTGTTTTCACTCCAGGAATCGGTTTCCAACCATTCTGGGCCACTGTTTCGGCCTCGACCCTGCGGCCAGATGCCGAATCTCGGGTTGCTGTGGAATGTCATCGGGAAGGACCATTCAGGTCACTCTACTGGGTGCAGTTGCCTGCCAGAGAAGGAAGCGGTTGCTGGTGCATTCGGCCCTCTCCAGGCCATTCTTGGCAGACCAATTCTCCATGATGACTGGCCCATTTCCGCCCCAGCCCCAAACTCTGGAGACCCAGAAGACGCCAAAACACGGTGTTGATCCTGGATTGTTAAAAAATCGAACAAAATCGGTGGTTTAGTTTGATTTTCGGACGCTTCCTGCTTAGGATGGTAGTGGGATGTGAGAACGCGATGGACACTTGGAGGATGGGGGGAGGAATGGCTGCTCTTCTGGTTGATGTGGCCGAAAAGGTGAGTATTCAAAACCCGTACGGCGAGGCGCGGTCGCGTCTGAAGCAAGACATTCAGAAAATTGCTGACGGAGTGCAGATGTTGGACCCGAACCGACCCGCATGGAAGCCGTTACTCGATTCGAGGCGGATCGTTCGTACGGTTCTGGTGCTTGAGACCCTGTTCCCGTTCAAGTTCCCTCCGGACAAACTCGTGAAGAAGGGTGGGTACAACGACGTGGACGAGGCTGTCGATGACATCATCCGACGGCACAAGAAGCTCACCGAAGAGAAGAACAAGCCCAAAAGGGGACGCATATGAGTAAAGAACGCGAGAAGCAGCCCGACGATGGAGATGTGGATCGGAAGGTGCTCGGCGAGCGTCTCAAGGAAGCCAGGGAATACCTCGGGTTCTCCCAGGATCAAGTCGCCACGTATCTCGGGATTCCGAGGCCTGCTATTTCGCTCATGGAGACGGGCCAACGCAAGGTAGAGGTGTTGGAGTTGAAGAAACTAGCCGCGCTTTACAAGAAGTCGATCGCTTATTTCACCGGCGAGGAGGAGGCTGAGATTTCATTCGGCTCTGATGTAAAGCACCTGGCCCGCAAGGTTTCGGAGCTTTCCCCAGATGATCGCGAAGAACTGGGGAAGTTCGCCGATTTCCTGCGCACCAGAAAGAAGAAGAAGGAGGGCTGAGCCGTGGCATCTCGCGAAGAAATACTCGGTGCCATTTATGAGGCCGGGCGGCTGCACCAGCAGTACGACTCGGTTGCACGAGCGGCACGGGGAGAAGGCCGCGTCGATGTCTTCGGGATGCTAGTGGACCGCGACATCCCCGTTCTGTTCCGGCCCCTGAAGAATCTCCTTGGCGCGTACATCAATGACCCCGATCAGGGGGTTATGGTAACGACGAAGCTCGGGCTTCCGGTGCAGCGATTCACTGCGGCGCACGAACTGGGTCATGCGGCACTTGGACACGAAGCCAGCCTGGACGACCAGGAGATTCTGGAACGCCCCATCTTCGCGACAGAGACGAACGGCGATCCGCGCGAAGACCAGGCAAACGCCTTCGCAGCCGAGTTGCTTACCCCAGACTGGCTGATTGTTCACCACATGAAGCAGCAAGGGTGGAGTCGGGATAGCTTTAGCGACCCCGCAGTTGTCTACCAACTTGCCCTTCGGATGGGTTCGAGCTACTTGGCGACCTGCTACGCCCTTGCCCAATGTGACGGAATTGATCGGCTCACGCGAGACAAGCTCCTGAAGGTCAAGGTGAAGTCGATAAAGGAGTCCCTCGCCAAGCCCTACGCACCCGCCGATTGGCGGCGAGATGTATGGCTTGTCACTGAGTGCGACGACGGCATGGTGCTGGAAGGAAGCCGATCGGATCTTGTGATTCTTAAGTTTCGAGAACACGCCGGTTCCGGATACGCCTGGCAATTCGGTGATCTCGCAGATGCCGGATTGGAAATAGTGAAGGATGGTCGATCTCCTGTCGCGAGTGACCAGCACATCGGTGCCGTCGTGTTTCGAACGATCCTCGCTAAAGCGGAAGACGGGGCCACGGGTTACGTAAACCTGCGCGAGATGCGCCCGTGGCAGATGAAAGGTAAACCACTACATTCGTTCGACTTCAACGTCGATCTATCCGGCCCGGTGACGGACGGACTTCACCCGAGTCAGCGAGAGGCCGCATTACTGGAAGTAGCATGAGTTCAATTGTCGTTCGCCATGACCTCCGCCACCTGTTCGGGCCGGTGCGTGATCAGGAAGGCCGTGAAACTTGCTTGGCGTTTGCAACGAGCGATGCGCACGCCGTCGCGATTGGGGGGATGTGGTCGCCTCTATCTTGTGAGTACCTCTTTTACCACGCGAAGTTGCGCGACAAGACCCCCGCCGACCAGGGAACTACGATCAGTGCTATACAAACCGCACTTGAACAGGATGGACAACCCGTAGAAGCCGGGTGGCCATACTTAATCGCCCTGCCTGTGGACCTGAAGCAGTGGAAGCCGCCGGCCAACGTCGGACCATTGTTTCGTCGAACGTCAAACAGCAATGGGAAACCATTCGATGAGATCTGGAATGTGGTCGAAGCAGACAAGCCGGTTCTGGTCGGGATGACGATATCGGATGCCTTCGCTGAGCCGGACGGAGACGGCGTCATCGATTCGGAAGAGCCGGTCGGCCCCGTAACGCACGCCGTACTCGTTGTTGGTACGGGAACGCGGGAGAAGAAGAAGCTACTCTTCATTCGAAATAGCTGGGGCGATGATTGGGGATTGTCCGGTTACGGATGGATGTCTGAGCAGTATGCAATCTGCCGGATCAAAGTTGCACTCACCATCAACTAGGAGATACCATGTATCGCGGACTTCCGACGCAGCGGAGTTGCGCCCGCGCTTGGGTCGAGGCATGCTTGTCGATCATCGGGACGCGAGATCAAGGCTATAATGTCGTGATCGACGTGGCCGACCCGGTGAACCACGACGAGAAAGACAACGAGATTATCAACCTCGTGGATCAATTCTTGAGAGAGTACGATCAAAATCCAGTTGTGACGGTGGCGAACACCATCTTCCCCCAGTCGCTCTATGAAGACTACGGGGCGGCCGGCATGATCCCCGTGTACCGTAGCGATTTTGATAAGTTCTCGCGAGATGCCAAGAAGAACTGGGGGCAGTATTTCGATCGCTTGACGAGGTTCAATGACCCGAAAGACGGTATCATCAATCCACTGCAAGAACTGATCGACAAGCTCAAGGGTAACGAGGAACGTAATACAATATATAAATCTGCCTACGAACTCAGTATTTACAATCCATCGACAGACCGAAAGCCACATTACGGTGGCCCATGCTTGAGTTACCTTAGCTTCAAACGGCATCCCGAGGAGGGGCTATTGCTGACTGCCGCCTACCGCAACCACTTCTACGTGAGTCGGCTGTTGGGAAACCTGATCGGGCTCGGCCAACTTCAGGATTTTGTCGCCAAGGAGTCAGGCGTTCCGCGAGGTTCGCTTACTGTCGTATCAACTCACGCGGAGATGGACACAGATGGCGGCTGGGTGATTGCCAAAGCCAGGAAGTTAGCCCAAGACGCGTCGCGCATCCTGCGATCATGATGTTGTCCTCCCGCGAATCGGAGGAGTAGTTACCTTTGCGAACGCTTTCGGAGTGTTCATGTGGGCAGATCGAGGCGCAAGAGCACAGATCCTAACCCAGGCCGATTGGCGCGGGCCGCTGGATCGCCATTCGCGGAAGCCTTGCCCGATCTCGGCCAACTGAAGGTGTCGCCTGTCTACAACAGCTACTGGCGGTTTGCCGCTGAACGCCAGAGTGTCTTTTTCCGAAGGCTTGAAGGGAGTCCTGCGCCGTGGACCCATGACCCCGTCATCAGGGCGCACAAATTCACTAATGCATACCGCGCGTCTGATCGCGTCAGCCAATATTTGATCCGGAACGTAATCTACCGCGACGATCTCCCGGGCAGCACGGATGAAGTTGTATTCCGCATCATGCTCTTCAAGTTGTTCAACAAAATCGAAACGTGGGAGCTGCTACAGAATGAACTCGGACCGCTCACTTACGCCGATTATACGTTCAAGTCGTACGACCAAGTGCTCGGTAAAGCGATGGAGAAGGGCCGCGCAATATACTCCGCAGCCTACATCATGCCGTCGGCCGGCGGTCTCGGCCATGCCAAAAAGCACCGCAATCACCTGGCTTTGATACAAAAGATGATCGCCGATGGTCTCCCCAGTCGTCTCGCGGGCGCGAAGACGATGGAAGCGGCGTTCAAGATGATCTTGGCCTACCCGTCGATCGGTGACTTCCTGGCTTACCAGTACGTCACCGACATTAACTACAGCACCGTTACAAACTTTTCTGAAATGGAGTTCGTGGTACCGGGGCCGGGGGCCAAAGACGGAATCCGGAAGTGCTTTACCGACACTGCTGGCAAGAGTGATGCCTACATAATCAAGCTCGTGACTGAACGGCAAGACGTGGAGTTCGACCGGCTCGGCTTGGATTTTAGAAACCTTTGGGGGTGGAAACTTCAACTCATCGACTGCCAGAATCTGTTTTGCGAGACGGACAAGTATGCCCGCGTCATACACCCTGAGGTTACCGGCGCATCAGGCCGCACCCGAATCAAGCAGAAGTTCCGACCCAACTCGGACCCGATCAATTACTGGTATCCGCCAAAATGGGGGATCAACGACAAGGTGGCACAGCACCCGCTCCGAAGTGTAGCGCCAGCCACATTGCTCACGCCATCGCCGGAGGCATTAATGAACCTGCACGAATATCAGCAGCGTGCGTCGAAGACCGACCGCAACCCCGGAACAGACGAGAAGTCGATTATGATTCCCTTGGCTGGTCTGGCGGGGGAAGCGGGAGAGTTATTGAGCGAGTACAAGAAGTACCTTCGCGACGGAGAGTCTCACAAGCTATTTAAGGAGCGGTTCTCCGAGGAAGTCGGCGACGTGCTGTGGTATCTAGCTAACGCTGCTACCAAGTTCGGTCTGAATCTAGCTGAAGTGGCCGAGCAGAACCTCCTCAAATGTGAGGGAAGGTGGGGACCGCTTCCCTACCGCGAGCCGTTCGATGCCGGCTACCAAGACGGAGAACGCATCCCGCGACACTTCTCGATCGATTTCACGACCTACCACGATGAGGACGACACGCCGAAGGTCCGAGTGTTCTATAAGGGGAAGCAGTTCGGTGACGATCTGAGTGACAACTCGTACGCGAAAGACGGCTACGGTTATCACGACGTGATCCACTTAACGTTCGCGGCGATTCTGGGTTGGTCGCCACTCGTCCGCAAGATGCTAGGTGCAAAGCGAAAAAGCGACAAGAGGGTCGATCTCGTTGAAGACGGCGGCCGGGCGATAGCCACTGAAGAAGGTCTGTCGGCGATGATATTTGCCTATGCAAGAGATTACAACTTTCTTGAGGGCAAGTCATCAGTCAGCACGGAGCTGTTACGGATGGTCAAAAACATGGTGAGGCACCTGGAGGTGTCTGTCTGCACTACGGGTGAGTGGGAGCGGGCGATTGTTCGGGGATTCGAGGTGTGGCGCGAGGTGAAGCGGCGGCGCGGCGGTACGGTGGATGTTGACTTGAATAATCGCTGCATCTCACTCAGGGATGTCTGAATAGGGGGCACCATGCGGATCATCGGGCACGGCATCGACGCGGTGAAGATCGCTGAGATAAAACAAGACGTGGATTCGCCGAATCTGAAGTGGACTGAGCAGTTTTGCTCCGCGGATGAACGCAAGTGCGCGGGGAAAACTACCCGTCGATATCGGTATTTTGCAAGCTGCTTTGCAGGGAAGGAAGCTGTGGTCAAGGCGTTGGGGACGGGCTTTGCAGGGAAGATCACGTGGACTGGAATCGAAATCCTTCGCCGCAATAGCGGCGCGCCTTACGTGCGATTAAACGGTGAAGTAAAGAAGAAGGCCGAAAAGCTGGGAGTTAGCGACTGCTTCATTAGTATTAGCTACCTCGATGAGATAGCGCTGGCGAGTGTCATTGCGGTCGGTGAATGAGAACTAACCAATTCTCCCTCGGATCAATCGCCATCTCCAGGAATACGGGAGACGCACAATGTCCTTCTGGAATACTGATAAGCTCAAGGCGGAATGCCAGGCGAATCAGCTCATAGTACCTTACAGGGCAGAGCGAGCCCTCCGCTGTGCCTACGAGTTGGGTGTTGGGCCGGAGGCGTTCATCACCTCAAACGAAGATGATACTACCCATCTGCCCCCAAATAGCAAAGTGACGATTCCACCTGGACAATTTTGCCTCCTGATTACCCACGAGGTCGTTTACGTTCCGCCGACTGCGATCGCGTTTATCTCGATTCGCGCGAGGATCAAGTTTCAGGGACTTGTTAACGTCTCGGGCTTTCACGTCGATCCCGGTTTTCGCGGCAAGTTAAAGTTCGCCGTGTACAACGCTGGCAGCAAAGAAATCATTCTCGATCAGGACGAGCGAATCTTCATGATCTGGTATGCAGATCTCAATGCTGCTACGCCTGATCCATATCCCGCAGTACTTCCAGCAAACAGCATCATTACTTCTGAAGATGTCAGCAGGCTCAAAGGCGAGGTTGCATCCCCGGCTGAGTTGAAAAAGCAGATCGATGACCTCGAAAAAGATGTCGGCATCAAGTTCCACACTACCGAACAAAGCCGGCTTTACAACCGTAGCCTACTGTTTCTACTGATCGGCATTATTGCAACAACTCTTATAAAACCTTATTTCGATGGAGCCAAAGATCCCGGGAAGCCGGTCGAAGCGGTTAAAACTGGAGACAATACTGTACCTCCTGTTCGCCCTCCTGATGGCGAGAAGGTGATCGTTATACCTGCGCATCTCGGCTTTTACATCCTTGGGGCGGGTGCAATTACAGGAGCTTCGGTGATTGCTGCCGCGTACATTGCTCGCGGCCGATCGAAGTAGCCGCACCTTCCGCGAATGCTGCCCTTTTGGCCTGGGTCCTTTGTTGGTTTTCGCGCTATCCGCGGCGTGTGCTGGGCGATCTGGCCCTCCCTAACGTGCGTGAGTACAAGATCAGAGATTAAACTCCCCCTCTCGCTCTCCCCCTCTCGCTCCCGACGAGTCGCTCTCTTCCCGCCCCAGACGAATGGCGTCGGGTTCGCGTTCCCGTACTCAGCTACCGCCGCAACCCACTCCATGATCTTCGCCGGGCACGTTGGTTCCTGACCGGCCAGTGTCCCGCCCTTTTGAGTATCCGCTGAATGCTCTCGGCCATGTTCAGCCCCGATCCGCTGACTGGGGGGTACTCCTCGACCTGCTGTTCGACCGCCCGGGTTCTCTACCCGGAGGCCACCTCGTCGTCTGGGCTGGTGGAGCCGGGGCCAGTGCGGTCTGGGCTATCGCCCCAGATGACATGGCCGCCGCCGCGGGACGTTGTTGTGAGGGAATCACGACGCCGTCCACGCTCGAACTGGCCACATGCACGTCATACTTGCCACAATGGGCACCGATGGGGATGTGTTCCCCCATATCGGGCTCGGGTCGGTGCTCCGCGACCGCGGCCACCGGGTCACCCTTGCCGCACCGGAGCCGTACCGCGCCAGCGCTCTGGCCCTCAGGCTTGAGTTCCACCCACTCGTCACGGCCGCCGAGGTCGGCCGGATGCTCGCCGACCCCGACCTGTGGCATCCGTTGCGCAGCGGCCGGATGATGGCCCGGTGGGGCGGCCCGATGATCCCCCGACACTACGAACTCCTCACCGGCCTCGTCCGGGACAAAGGATGTGTCCTGGTCGCCAACCCTGGCGTCCTGGCCGCCCGTCTGGTCCAGGAAAAGCTGGGGTGCCCGACCGCCTCGCTCCTCCTCCAGCCCGGGCTCCTGCCGAGTACCACCGCCCCGCCCGAGATGACCGGCGGGCTGACGATTCCCCCGTGGCTCCCCAAACCCCTCCGTCACCTCTACTGGTGGGGAGTCGACGCCGCCGCGTACCTGCTCGTCGCCAGGGATCTCAACAGGGTCCGATCCGGCCTGGGCCTCCCGCGGGTTGGCCGGGTGTTCCGCTGGTGGCTGTCCCCGGATGTCGTGATCGGGCTGTTCCCGCCCTGGTACGCTGCGCCCCAGCCGGACTGGCCCGCCCGACTCCGGCTTGCCGGGTTCGGGCGGTTCGATGGCGACACTCGACCGATCCCAGCCGATGTCCGCGCGTTCTGCCAGGACGGACCACCGCCCCTGGTGTTTACCCTCGGTACCGGAATGACGCACGCGGCCGGGTTCTTCCGCACCGCCGCCGCGGTCTGCAACGCCCTCGGCTCACGCGGCCTGCTCTTGACCAAGTACCCGGAGCTGATTCCCACTCCTCTACCCCCATCGATCCGCCACTGCCGGTTCGCTCCGTTCCGCCAACTCCTCCCGCTGTGTACTGCGGTCGTCCACCACGGCGGGATCGGGACGACTGCGGCGGCCCTCGAAGCCGGGTGTCCGCAAGTGATTCTGCCGCTGGCCTGGGACCAGCCGGACAACGCGGCCCGGGTCACGCGGCTGGGCGTTGGTCTTTCCCTCGGGCCACGACAACGGACCGGCGCTCATCTGGCACGCGCGCTGACCCGGCTGATGACAACAGACGTTCGGGCTCGCTGCCGAACACTCGCGACGCGGGTCGGCGAGGAGAACGGCCTGGAGGTCGCGGCCAGGTGGGTCGAAGAATTGGCGGGGTGACGGGGAGGGTGATGATATGACTGTGCTATTCGAGTGAATGTTGATCAGTAGCTTGCCTTTACCTCGAAGAGGTTGAATATCCAAGCCCAGGGTCGTGCTTCGCGCACCCTGGGTACACGGTTGCCCATACCACTGTTTTTACCGCGAAGTGGTTAGACAAGATGAACTCGTCCTATACGTAGCGTTCGTCGGATGCGATGTGGCATTCGTCAGATGTCATCTGGAGTTACCCAGGGTGCGCGAAGCGCGACCCTGGGCTTTGTTATATTAACCCGGCAAGAAAGAA
>PLDW01000312.1 GCA_003136315.1 Gemmataceae bacterium
CTTTGAAGTTGCGCGTCTTGGGTCTAGGCGGCGAGTATATTCTGGTTTTTCAAGGGTTTTCGGTACTCCAGTGGTCGCGCCGCCCGGAGGCACTTTTTGAGCTTCTTGAGCCCGGTGGGTGTCTGTGACCAGTCGAGCAACTGTTTGAGGTCACTGTCCTCTACCTCCTGACGGAGTGCTTGGCACAACCCGTGGCTGCGTTGGCATTGCCACCAGCGTTGTTCCTTCTGCGTCAGCCCCGACCGACGTAACTTCCTGCCCCGATACCACTCCAAGTACGCGAACGTCACCAGGCACGCCTGCACCCAGCCTTCCACCTTCACGAACTCTTGGAAACGGTACTGGGCCAACCCCAGCGTACTCTTCAGTTCCTTGAAGAACAGTTCGATCTGCCAACACAAATCGTACAGTTGCACCACCCGCGTCGCCGAAAGCGACAGGTCGTCGCTCATCAAGACCTTCTGCACTTGTACCGGTTTGCCCGACTCAGGTTTCTCTTTTGTCGAAAAGACCAGCAGCACCTCGCCGATGGAGTGTACAGCCCGCCTTTCCTGATGCACGTAGTACGTGCGTCCTTTCACTTTCGGCCCCAGCCGACAACGTGCCACTCGCCGCTGTGCCGCGAACGGTTCTTTTGCCGGTAGGAGCCTTACGGGGACAAACTGGTCGCTGGAAAAGTCTCGGATCAACGACTTCACCCTCGGACGTGGCTTGGACCCAGCCAAGACACGCTCCGGATTGATCGGAACGACCCAATGAAAATCACGCGAGTGACAAACAACGCGGATGTCCTTGGCGTCAAACGACGTATCGCCCAGCACCACAACCTTCGCTCTCTCAGGCACGGCGAGTTCGCCAACGAGTTCGGCTGCGAGTTGGATTTGTGTTCGATACTTCTTGTCCTTGGCCTTGCAGTATTCCTTGGTGTAGTAGCAACGACAGCAGGGAATGCGTAAGCCACCAGGAGTGAGCAATAAGCCCATGACAAAACAATGGCAGCAGTGGCGAGCACGCTTTTTGTTCTTGCGATTCCCTTTCTTGGGTCTTTGGCGGTAATTGCCACGGCTGAAGGTGTTTTCGCTAAGGATTCTCTGTTGGCCGCAGTAGGTCTGGTCGAGGATGAAGACCCAGGTGCCGCCTTGGCGTGTTTCCAGCCGCAAGATCAAATCGGCGACGGCGATGAGGACAGCCCAATTTTTGCTCCAGTGATCCTCGGCGAGAAATCGGATGATGGCGGCGCGGTGGCGGGCGGCAGAGCGGATAGCCCCGGCCGCCTGGGAGGCAGACATGCGGCCTTCATGGTGGATGAAGGCCGCAGCGAAGCGAATGAGCATGTCCAGGGCGAGGGGGGTGAGGGCGGCTCGGGTGAGAAAACGCTTGATGCCAGGCAAGGCGTTGGAGATGATCATGGTGGGGGCTCCTTCCACGGCTGGAGAGAAACCTGGCCGTCATTGGCCATTTTAGCCAAATCTGGCCGCTGCGAAGGAGTCACCACCTCCTACAATCACACAATCGTTCCATAACGCGCGCAACTTCAAAGCTGGCGCTTCAGGCTTGTGAAAACTTGCCTGCCGAGGGATTAGCCGAAATCCCTGCAAATGCCGCCATAAGGCACCAAAAATTTGCGGAGGCTACGAAGAAATTGGTGGGTTGCTATGCAGACCTCCGGGCGCAGATAAAACCCGATAAAATCAATTCGGTCTAATCAGATTCTTATCTGCGTCCTCAAATCTGCGCCATCAGCGGGCCATTCCTGAGTTCACTTCAACGGCGAGTAATCCGTCGGCGTGAGGAACTCCGACACCACCCCGCCCTTCTCTGTCAGGGAGCCACCGGCCTTCTCCTCGCTCGCCTTCCGGGCTGCGACCCAGTCCGGATCTTTCCCGAACGATGCGAACGACGCTTTCGCTGCGTCCTGGCTCTTGTGGGCCAGCATGTACACCAGGGTGTTCTCGGCTCCCTTCTGGTCCGGGAGGAGGTGCCAGTACACAAGGTTTGTCATCCCGTGCTTCTCGAACAGCTTGATCGTGTGATCCTTGAACCGGGCGTCCAGCCCACCCAGGTTCCCCTTGGTGGCCGTATACGTGCGTAGCTCGAAAACCCGGCCGCCGGGCGAATCGATCTTCAGTGGCGGCGAATAGTCGGTCGCTGTGAGGAACTTCTGCTCAACCTTCGTGACCAGTTTCCCGTCCTTCTCGGATTCAGCGAACGCTTTCTTCCAGTCTGGATCGGCGATGAACTCCTTCCACGACTTCTCGCGAGTTTCCTTGCTCGGATAAGAAAGGAAGTAAACGAGCTTGCCGTCCTTGTTGTCACCGACCGGGACGAAGTAGCCGACATTGGTCATGCCGTGTTTGGCGAACAGCGCGACCGTGTGGTCCCGAAATCGCGAGTTGAGGGCGTCGAGTTTGCCCGGCGCGGCATAGTACACCCGCATCTCGTAAACGCTGGTGTCCTTGTCGGCCGGTGTCGCAGCGGTGGTCATGGCGAGGGTCGCGGCAAGCGCGACGGCAGGAAGGGCCAGGCGCATGGTGTGGGGGCTCCTGGATAGGACAGGTCGTGGGGCGAGTTCTCCGTCCGAGTGATTGTCCGGAAAATGGCACAGGCGGACAAGCGTAGCGGCAACCTTCTCGCAATTCCGTGATGGAACTCAGCGTGCGTCGTGGTACGTTAACACTACCTGCCGAGACTCCGTCCTGCCGGGGCCGCTCCCGATGTCCCGCTCCGTGTGCCTTCCCGCTCTCGTCTTCATCGCCAGCATCGCCGCGGTGGCAGCGTGTACTGGTACGGATGCTCCTCCCGAGCCGCCCCAAACAATCGCGTTCGACTGGGACGTGAAGCCCCTTTTCGCAGCCCACTGCGTCTCGTGCCACGGCCCAGAGAAGCAGAAGGGCGGGCTCCGCCTCGACCGAAAAGCTGATGCACTCAAAGGTGGGGACAGTGGGGCCGCACTCGTCCCGGGAAAGCCGGCCGAAAGCCCACTCCTACGGCTCGTTTCCGGTCAGGATCCGGATGCGGTGATGCCCCCGAAGGGGGACCGGCTTACACCGGCCCAGGTTGCGACTCTCCGGACATGGATCGAGCAGGGGGCGGTTTGGCCAGAAGACGGTTCAGCCACAACGAACCCCTCCGACTGGTGGTCGTTCCGACCCGTCCGGCGATCGGTCCCACCGGACATCCGCAACGCCAGCACTCTGATCCGCAACCCGATCGATGCGTTCGTGCTGGCGAAGTTGGCCACGATGGGGCTCTCCGCCTCCCCGGAGGCCGATCGGCGGACCCTCATTCGCCGCGTGTCATTCGACCTCACCGGACTCCCACCCACGCCGGATGAAGTCGAAGCGTTCGCACAGGACGACAGCCCAGAAGCTTACGAGAAGCTCGCCGATCGGTTGCTGGCTTCACCTCGATACGGGGAGAGGTGGGCGCGGCACTGGCTGGATGTGGTTCACTTCGGCGAGACGCACGGCTATGACAAGGACAAGCCCCGGCCGAACGCCTGGCCGTACCGAGATTACGTGATCCGGAGCCTGAATACCGACAAACCCTACGCCCGGTTCATCCAGGAGCAGGTGGCCGGGGATGTGCTCTTCCCGGGTACGCCCGATGGGATCGAGGCTCTCGGCTTCCTCTCCGCCGGGCCGTGGGACTTTATCGGCCACGCGGAATTGCCCGAGACGAAAATCGATGGCAAGATCGCCCGCCACCTCGACCGCGATGACTTCGTGGCCAACACCCTCGGAACGGTCATGAGTTTGACCGTTCACTGTGCCCAGTGCCATAACCATAAGTTCGATCCCATTTCGCAGGAAGATTATTATCGCCTCCAGGCGGTCTTTGCGGGCATCGACCGGACCGACCGCGCTTACGACTCCGACCCAGCCGTTGCAGCCAGGCGGGTCGCACTGGAAGCACGGGCGAAAGCAGCGGGCGAGAAGATCACCGCGGTCGAGGCGAACGCGCGGAAGGCGGCCGGAAAGGAGCTGACCGACCTCGAACGCCAGATCGCTGCGGCCAAGCAGCCGACCGGGTCGTTGCGGGCCGAGTATGGCTACCATTCGGCTCTCTCGGACAAGCAGGACCGGGAGAAGTGGGCACAGGTCGATCTGGGGGCAGGTGTACCGATCGATCGAGTCGTGCTCCGGGCCTGCCATGACGATTTTAACGGCATAGGGGATGGCTTCGGGTTCCCGGTCCGGTTCCGGGTCGAGGTGTCGGACGACCCGAACTTCCGGACGGGTGTGGTGGTCATCGCGGATCAGACCGCCGCGGACCACCCGAACCCGGGCACACGACCGGTGAATCTGGCCGCGGGTGGGAAGGTGGGCCGGTACATTCGGGTGACGGCCACCAAATTGGCTCCGCGGCTGGCGACGGATTTCATACTCGCACTGGCCGAACTCGAAGTCCTTGATGCGAGCGGAAAGAATCTTGCGGCTGGCAAGCCGGTGACCTCGTTCGACTCGATCGAGGCCCCGGTCCGGTGGCGGAAAACGAACCTGACGGACGGTATCTTCCCGCACAATGGCAAGGTGACCACTGCCGAGTTAGCAGCCTTGACCGTGCGTCGAGATGCCCTGTTCGCACGGGCGCTCGACGGCCCGGTTGCGGCCGCGCGGAAGACAGCCATCACCGAGCGGGACGCTGCCGACTTCGAACTCCGGGCGCTACCCGCACGCAAAGTGGCATACATCGGTGCTGTTCATACAGGGAGCGGAACATTCGTGGGGACCGGCCCGACCGGCGGGAAACCGCGGCCGATCTTCGTCCTCCCTCGCGGAGACGTGACGAAACCCGGGAAGGAGGTCGAACCGGGGGGAATCGTGACAGTCCCTGGAGTCAACGGTCAGTTCGCCCTGCCCTCGAACCACACCGAGGGTGATCGGCGGGCAGCACTGGCGAAATGGCTGACCGACCCGAACAATCCTCTGACCGGGCGCAGCATCGTGAACCGGGTGTGGCAGTACCACTTCGGCCGGGGGCTCGTCGACACGCCCAACGATTTCGGCCGCATGGGGCAACTGCCAACCCACCCCGAACTGCTCGACTGGCTCGTAGCGGAGTTTCAGGCCAGCGGTGGCTCGCTCAAGAAACTGCACCGGTTAATCGTGACAAGTGCCACCTACCGGCAGTCGTCGACTCCACAACCCAAAGCGGCGAGCGCTCGCGATCCGGGTTCCGTCGATGCGGACAACCGCTACTTGTGGCGGCAGAACCGCAGAAAGCTAGAAGCCGAAGCAGTGCGAGACAGCATCTTGCTTGTGAGCGGAAAGCTGGACCTGACGATGGGTGGGCCGAGTTTCCAGGATTTCGTGGTCAAGAAGCCTGAGCACTCCCCGCACTACGAGTACCAACTCCACGACCCGGACGACCCCAGGTCGCACCGGCGAACGGTGTATCGGTTTGTGGTGCGGTCGAAGCAGCAGCCCTTCCTGGCCGCGCTGGATTGTGCTGACCCGTCACTGGCAGTGGAGAAGCGGAACCAGACGATCACACCGCAGCAAGCGCTGGCCCTGCTCAATAACCGGCTCTCCCTGACGATGGCGAAGCACTTCGCGGCTCGCGTGGAGAAATTGGCCGCGGACGACTCCGGACGGGTGGCCGCGGCTTTTCGGCTGGCCTTGGGCCGAGTCCCGACGGATGCCGAACGAGATTCGCTGGCGGTGTACGCAAAGGAGTATGGGTTGGCGAACGCTTGCCGGGTGATTTTGAACCTGAATGAATTCGTGTTTGTGGACTGATCAGCTAAAATTGAACATGCGATCATTATGTTGAGTGAGTGGCGCTGGGGATTCCCCAGCAGCCCCAGCCAGTCAAGTGTTATAGAATCGTAGTGTCCCTTTTATCCAGTTCACCACAGGTAGGTTATGTCATTCGCCGTCGTTACTGACCCACCACCACTTTCGGCGGACGCTGATGGCGTGATCCGGGTTGCCAACACCCGGGTGACGCTCGACACGCTTGTCCTGGCCTTCCGGACCGGAGCCACAGCGGAAGCCATTGCGGATCGATACCCGGCCCTCCGGCTGGCAGATGTCTACTCCGCGCTCGGGTATTACCTCCATCACGAATCGGAGATCGAGGATTATCTCCAACAGCGGCAGATACTTGCTGACGAGACGAGGCTTAGCAATGAAGCCCGCTTTCCGTCTGGCGGAGTGAGAGATCGACTCATCGCCCGTCGGAACACCGAAGGAACCGGGAGCCGAGGTTAACGCGCACTATAAAGTCGATTGTTGGAGGATCGGCTTTTTGTCCGGAGTCGAGTATGAGCGAGCCGTCCCTCACACGACGTCAGACATTCGGAATTCTGGGCGGGGCCATCCTCGCTGGGATCGGCCTCATGGTCGTTCTGTACCTGTGGTCGGGCCGAGAAACCGCTGAGAAACCGCCAACCGCTTCGCCGGATTCCTTCTCCCTCCCCCCTCAGTCCCAGAGCCCTTACCTCAACACCGGACCCGATAGCCAGTACATCGGCTCGGCGGCCTGTGCGGTCTGCCACCCCGGAAACCACAAGTCCTATCAACTCACCGCGCACAGCCGGGCTCTGGCCGACCTGGACCCCAAGGCCGAACCACCCGATGGCGCATTCGACCATAAGCTCTCGGGTCGCTCATACCGCATTTATCGTCAGGACAACCAACTCCACCATGAGGAGGTCTTGCGAACCGCCGAGGGCAAGGAAATTGCCCGGGTCGACCTGCCGATTCGCTACGTCATGGGGTCTGGGCACTATTGCCGGAGCTATCTGGTCGAGGTTGACGGGTTCTTGCACGAATCGCCCATCACCTTTTACACCGAAAAGAACCGCTGGTACATGTCGCCGGGGTACGACTTCCCCAGACATTGGGGCTTCGAGCGACAGATCCGGATTGGTTGTGTGAAATGCCATGCCGGGCGGGTCGAAGCCATTGATGGTACTGTCCACAAGTTGTCCATTCCTGAGAAGGCCATCGGTTGCGAGAACTGCCACGGCCCCGGATCGACGCATCAGACGGCCCGTCGTGCCAGCCCGGTACCGCCCGGTACGGACGACCTGACCATTATCCATCCCGCAAAACTCTCGCGGTCGCTCCGGGAGTCAATCTGTGCCTCCTGCCATCTGAGCGGAACGGCCTCGGTCATTGTCCGGGGACGACAGGCCACGGATTTCCGCCCCGGAATTCCCCTGAGCGACACTCTTATCCACTACCGCTTCGACACCGGCAGCGACCAGATGACGGTCGTGGGGCATGTCGAACAGTTGCGGCTCAGTGCCTGTTATCAGAAATCGGAGGACATGAGTTGCACCACCTGTCACGATCCTCACCTTCGCGAACAACCGAAAGATCGTGTGGCCTATCATCGGCAAAAGTGTCTGGACTGCCACACAACCCACCCGTGTCGGATGGAACAGACCGCGCGACTCAAGAAGGATCCCGCGGACAACTGCGCTGCCTGCCACATGCCGCGGGGTGACACCGAGATCCCGCACATCGCCTTCACTCACCACCGGATCGGCAAGCACTCGCCCCAGACACCGACTGCACCTGCGCGAATGCCTCAACTGATCCCGATTGATGAGAACCCCCACCTGACACCCCAGGACCACCAGCGAAACCTGGGGTTAGCGTATCTGGAGATCTCGCGGAGCGCTGTCTATGCGCGGTATGCCAGTGCCGCGAGCGAGCGGGCCAGGGAGCACCTGGAAATCGTGCGTGCGGCAGGACTCAAAGACGGGGAAACGGCCGCCGCCCTGGCCGACATTTACTGGAAGCGACACGATTTTCGGACCGCAGCGACCCACGCCCGGGACGCGATCGATGCGAAGGACACCTCGCCAAACGCGCGAGTGGTGGCCTTGCTCGTGCTGGCCGATTGCGAGCGTCAGGCCGGCAACTCGCAAGGTGCAATCGATGCGCTGGAGCAACTGATTCGCCTGGATCGATTCGCGGAAGACTGGCGGCTCCTGGGTGTGAGCTATCTCGACCTGAACCAGACAGCCAAAGCGCTCCCAGCCTTCAACCGGGCACTGGAAATCCGACCCTACCGGAACACCACGCACCTTGGCCTGGCAGAAGTCTACCGCCGATTGGGTGACAGCGTGCGTGAGAAGGACCACCTGGAAAAGGCCAACTGGCTCGTCCAACACCAACAGGATTGACGCGGGTGGTAGAGAGATTCGCAAAAGCATGAGCGAGCGGCTCACCGGTGTGGCTGGCGAGGGGATCGGGTGCGGCACCTTGTCACCGGGTCACCCCAACTCAACGCCGAGTTGGCGCAACCGGGCGTCGAGGTTGGGAAGGACATCCTCCACCGTCTCGAAACGGATCGAGATCAGACCCCCCAGGTCGCTCGGCATCTGGACTTTTTCATCCTGAGCAGAACCGTACTTCTCGAGAATGGTGAGCCGCTGGGGTCCGCGGGCGAGTCCCAGCGCAATCCCGATTTCGTGAAGCACGTTCGGGCGAGCCTGAAAGTAAGGCTTCTTCCTACCGTTCTTGACCTTGTCGTCCGGTGTGCAGATGGCGACGATCGCGCGGCAATAGTGCATCCGGTCGATCAACCCGCGACTGATTTCCGTGAAGAGGTTGTCCTGTGTCACCTTCACAACCTGGATCTGCTGTTTGCGGAGATGTCGCTCGACTATGGCGGTCGTGCCTACAGCTGTTCGGTCATGGCCAAAGATGAGAAAGACTTGTTTCGGATCGGTGATCAGCCCTCGGCGACGGAGTTCATCGTGTATGTCCCCGGCCTGCCATCCGGGGTCAGTTGACTTCGACCGGATGACCACTTCCGCTGGAATGCCGTAGGCAGTGGGATCGAACCGGGCGTAGTGCTGAGTGACAATAAAAACCGGAAGGCCGTCTCGAGCTGCCTTTCGGGCAATTTCTAGTCCCGTTTTCGCATCATTTTCACTGATAGCGGTGGCGTTGCCTGTGACCAGATCCGTGATCACGAAATCCCACTTGGTGCTCGGGTTGTTGTACGCCTGGATGAACTCCTTCTTTTTACCGTGGACGGTGACCTCAATGCCGAAAACACTGAGTTCGTCGGCGAGATCCTTCATGTAGCCGTTCGGCTCATCATCCCATGCCACCGCTTGCATTGGACTCTCCCGTTGGGGGACAAGGCAACTGGCAATATTCGTTCCGGGAGAGCAACCGCAACTCGACCTCCGTGCCGGTCCGTCGCTTACCGAGGTAGGGGCCGATGGCCAGATGTCCCCCGTATTTGGACACCTCACGACGGTGCTGGTCGAACGTCGTTTCGACCCCGTCCGCACTCCCTCCGTTCGCGTAGGCATTCCCCTTGGTTGTCACCTTGATCACCCATTTCCGGAGTTCTTCCTCTCCGTCGGTAGCCGGAACGATCTCCTCGTCAATGGTGATCTCGACGAGGTTGGAATAGCCGTTTTTCGGGCTGCGGATTCCTTTGAGATTATGGCGTGCATTTGTGAAGATATTTTTCATGACCTCCCGCAGCAAGAGCGGTTCGATCAGGGCATAGTGCCACTCTTCCCTGGGCAGGGCGGTCAGACGATCGATCTGCTTATCCCAGACACCCGAGTAGGGCTTCTCACGGAATGTTTTGCAGGCTGCCTCCAGGGCGACCACGATGGTCGGTTCGAGAGGGGCCACATACCTGGCCAGCGTCTCTCGCAGGAGCGACTTGTCATTCCACAAGTCGCGGAGGATTACCCGGCGGAGTTCAGTCAGTTTGTCACGGTCGGTGATGGACACCAGCTTATCACGGCGGATACTTTGAAGGCTATCCCCGAATGCCGTCACATCCGCAGCGAATCCAGGTCGATCGGGGGTGGCCAGGAACCGCTCGGCCTTCTCGGCCGAGCCCAGGCTAAAGAAGAACAAGCGGTTGACCGCGTCGGCGATTACCTGGAGCTGCCCGGCAATGTAGATCCCGTCGTCCAACAGAGCGAGCTGATCTGAAGCAGTAATCGGGACGCGCCGGTTCGTCAAATCCAGTGCCGCACTCTTGATCGGCCGGGGAAGCAACTGTCTGATCGACCGCTGGACGGCCTCCACCGCCTGGTTCATGTTGGTATCGAGCGGGCTATGGTGCCGACGCGTCTTGAGGAGCAGGCTTTGCAGATACCGGATCACGTCCACCGGCTGGCGGAGTTTGTGGGTTCCCAGCTCGGTGAGGAGCATGTCCAGATTCGCCTTGATCTTGAGCAACCGAGACTGTTCGGCGTCGGACTGCCCGGAGCTGGGCGTCGCGTCCGGTGGCGGCAAGTCGTCTTGAACACGCTCGACGAGCTTACGGACAAGCCCGAGCAACCGGTCCCGAAGTGGGGTCGCGCGCTTCGCAGTCAGGAACCGGGGGTGCGAAAGGAGGAGTAACATGGAGGCAGTCCAGACGACTCGCTCATCACCGTAATACCGGCCGACATTTTCCGGGTAGCTCTCCCAGTCTTGAATGTCGAGACGACTGGTGACCACATCCCATATCAAGTTCGGGTAGTTAAAATGCTGATCCAGGAATGAGAAGAGGGACCAGCCGAACAGGAAGTGCAATTCCAGTTCGATAAGTTCCTCAAGTCGGTTCAACTCGACCTCAGTCATCTTCCGACCAGACGCCCGGGCGTTCGCCTCCAGCTTGATCCGCTCGTCCCGGCATGCCGTGACCCGCTTCTGAAGGATTTTTTTCAGGCGGCCGAATCGGCAGAGCATCCGAAGATAGCTGATATCGGAAAGCAGGACAGAGAACAGTTTATACAGAGTGTACTTCTGGGTCGATGACTCCAATTCGTCGAGGATCGGGTCGTAATTGCGGTCTGCGGCCACATGCCCGCACAGAGCCGACAGCTTGGCGTCTTCAGTCGCGACGGTGAGCCATTGCTTGCCGGGTAAGGGCACCTTCACCGGTTCTGCCAGTCGCCTGGCCTTTCCTCCCGTAAACTCGAAACTCGTCAACGGTTTTGGCTCAAAGTACGCTCGGACCTGGGAGACCCACCGGCGAAAACTCGGAACCCGGGTTTCGGCCTGATAGTGGCCGAGTAGGGTGAACACGGTGTCCTGGGCACACCGGATGTCGTCCGACGAGAGCTCGGACAGGCAATACACCGTGTGGAAGTTGAAGGGGACAGCGTCTGAACTCTCACCGAGTCCCCGGAGGAGTTGATGGGCGCGGCGGAGAAATTCGGCCGTCTGTCGGCCCATCCGATTGACGAGACAGACAACCTGTATCTCCCGTACCTCCAAGCCAGCCAGCAGCGTCGACAGATCCTTCACCTTCTCCCCGGACTGGACTGAAGACAGTAGTAGGACGACCCGCTTGTCCTGCAGAACGTCACGGTGGTGGTCCTGGATGAAGTATTCTCCACTGTTCTTTCGGCCAGCGAACACGACTTCGCGTTGCTCACCATCGTCGCTTAGCTGGTCCTCGACAAACTCCTTGAACTGGAGATCACCCCAGTCAAACGTGGTGACAACCAGTGGAGGCTTGAAATCGTCCGATTGACCGAAATACGGGCGGATCGCCGCCCAGATCGGCCCCGGGCAGCGGCGAAAGAGATTGTCGAACCGGATCGCAGTGGTCAAAAGCCCCGACTCGGTCTGGAAGTAATCAAATGTAATCGCATCCGCCTCCTCCATCTGCCGGTACATCGTAGCCGTGTCAATCGCTGGCTTGATGCCTGTGTGCCGAGGTGGCGGGACAATTGGGAGGAGGGTCTCGGGGTCGATCTTGATCAGTTCCCACAGCTCGGTGGATTGCTTTTCCTTCGTCGATGGGTGTTCGGGCACCGGGGTTTCCGGGATGGCGTGATCCGTGAGTGAGTGGACTCGGAGGTGTGTCTCATTTTCATCAGCATCCAGTTCGACAGCCAGAAGAATTTCACCTTTTTCATCCAAGCGACTAATATGATCTTCGTTCACCAGAACCAGGCACAGGGCCGCAACCGGAACCCCGTTCAGATCTCTAACGGCCTTGGCCAAATTCATCACCACAGTCCCGCTATCGATCACGTCCGCAACGATCAGCACCTTCTCCCCTTTGAAGTTGATCACTTCCCGGTTCCCGGCTCCGAGGAACGGATACGGACCTAGGTAGCGAACCGCGATCCGGTCGTTGGCCGACTCGATTTTGGAGTGGACGTACTCGACCAAGTGCCGGGCCGTGGCCGTGCTGGTCACGATCGTGGTGTATCCCTTCTCATCCCGGACTTGCCGGGCGAGCGCGGCCAAGTGATCGATGCATTCGGCAAACAGCTTAGATTCTTCAAACAATCCCCAGAGAGTCACAAACTCGTCATGACAGTGATGCGATGATGTCTCAAAGACTGGCCGGCACGGAGAGCCGGATGGGTCGTGCTGACGCCACACGTCGGAGGCTCTCAGGAGCATCCGCCGCTGGGGATCTTTGATCGCGTCTCGAAGGCGGTCCCTGAATGCGGTCTCGACGGTTCCACCGATCGCGGCATTCGACATTGGGGGAAGTCTCAGCTTTCCAAGTTGCAGTAAGTCGCCTGTCGGCCAGCGCTTGGCCCGCGTGCCCAGGAACGAATCCGGACATCTTAGGCACCATACCCATAACCGACAAGCCACCCACTCGCGCAATTTTCGCGATTTCTAATTCTGACCCAACTGCTCAGCCTTTGGCACTCTCAGGTCGACACACCCTCACTCGCGGAGGACTCAACCCCATCCTCTAACCCCTCCGCTGGGCTGGATTTCGGGGTTGCGAGACACACCAGACAGCGGTGCTCCCCGCAACTCCCACAGCGGTAGCAGAACCAGCGGTTGCACACCTGGCAGGTGGTCAGGTTGTCGTCGTCGTAACTCTCGCTGCACAGGTCGCAGTATTCCCGGTAACTCATCAGTCCCCCCGGCTATTTCTTCTCCTCACCAGGAAGTTCGATTTCCAGCGTCAGGTCTTTACCGGCCTCGGTCTTGATGGGCTTTTCCACCCGGACCGGCTTGCCCACCCGGACATTGTACTCACGGCCCGGAGCGAGGTCGAAGCCGAGGATGTCGTTGCGGTCGGCCGTCTCGCCCTTCGATTCCCCCGACACCACCGCCTTGGGGTCGGTGCCGTCCACGACCTCCACCGGCACCACCACCCGACTCGCTTTCCCCGGCCCCCATACCCGCACCGACACTCGCACCCGGTCCCCCTTTGGTGTGGCCTTGGACGTGTAGCGGTCGGTCACATTCTCCGCATAGACGTCATTGCGGCCGCGCGCCCAGACGAGGGGGAAGAGCGTGTCCGTCTTCTTGAAGCTGGCCGCGTAGATGGCGTGCATCTGGGAGTCTTTCTTCGCCTGCGCGGCGTCCCCCACGAACCAGGCGCGGTCGAGCCCGTTCGGGTCCGCCTCACACGCCCCGGTGAAGTGCCAGTCGCCGTCCCAGACCTCCAGCCAGGTGTGGTTCCCGCGATTGTTCGACCACAGCGGTGTGCCCACCACCCGTGTCGGGACACACACACTCCGGCACGCATCGCTCAAGAGGATCGAGAGCCCTGTACACGAAGCCAGCCCAGACGCGATCGAGACCTTCGGGCTCTGGTCGGCCTGCTTCCGCTGGGTCGAGTACTTGACCTTGAGCTTCGCGAACACCGTCCGGTTCAACAGTTGGGCGGCGTCTCCGGGCGTTTTGCAGTCCTTCACCAGCGGCAGGCACAGCTCGACGAACTCCTTCCGCCACGGATCGCGCGATTCGTTCACGTTCGCATACGGCAAGACGTTGTTGAGGAACACATCGTCCGGGATCTTCGCCCCCCACGCCACCAGGGATTTCACCTTGTAGGCCAGGTCGAGGTTCTCCAGGAGGAAATCCGCCCGGAGGCTTTTCAGATCCGCATCGGGCATGTTCGCAATCAGGAACACCATCCCGGCTCGCTGGTCGGCCGGTGCGTCTCGAAGGGCTTTCTCCAGTTCGGGGCGGTTTGTCCCGGCCCGGTCGAGTGCTTTCTCGGCATCGGCCCGAGTTGCAGATGGGGTGTCGGCGGGCGTCGGTGGAGCGGCCAGCGCGGTTGCTGTTACAAGAAGAATGGTAGTGAGAACAAGGGATCGGGTCGGCATGTCTCGGACTCGGGGAATCGGATGGAACCGGGTGGGGCGTGCCGCGGGGGATCAAGTGAAGGTACGCCACGAAATCGCAGGCAGCAAGACCCCCGGAGTGGGACTCATCCGCCAAAGCCATGCGACCGGCAGAGGGATCACGCTCCGCAGCCGAATTATTCGTGAGACCGTGTTTTCGCCCCGAATGGGGCGGCGGAAAATAGCCCAGGGTGAAGCCGGTTTCCGGCGGAACCCTGGGTTGGCTACCGCATAGGCAGTGTGTCCGGGGCGAGCCACTCCTTCTCCCAATACTCGCGCGTGTATTCCTTCGTACCTCCGGGGAACGCACCTGGCTTGTCCTTGAGTTGCTGGAACACATCCTGGATCTGACTCCGGACAGTGAGCATCGCCTCCGACGCATCGAGTAACTTGTAGGCGTGGAACATCCAGCTCAGCACGATCAACTCCTCGACCCTGCCGGCGAACTCCAGCCGCAGTGGCGCAGCCACAAAGAGTACATCGTAGGGTTTGGCCAATCCCAGGTAGGCCTGAAGGATCCTCAAATTCGATTGCCCATAGAGCCACTCATCGTTTCTCGCAGGCTGTTTCGCCTGGCGACGAGCATTCACATCCGCCACCAGTTGTTTGAACAGCCCGAGCGCTTCCTCACGAGCCCGGGTTAGATCCAGTACGGGTGATTTCGCCTTGGGATCGGTCTGCTCAAGCAGACACACCCCGAGCAGACATCGCCCGATCGGTGATTCTCCCGCTTCCGGGCTCAACTGGAGATACCTCCGCAAACAGTCTTCGGCCTCGGCAAATTTGCGGGTCCTGATCAACTCTTGCGCTTGCAGGATTGCCGGGTCTCGCCCCGCATCCGGTTGCTCCCTGGACAACCCACCAGGCAGAAGGGGTAGCGATTGGTCCGCTTTTGGATGTGGCGGGGGAGCTTTCGGTTGTGGGGTTTCGGCACGAACCTTTCGCAGCTCGGAGAGTGGTGTGTCGACCCGCTTGAGGTTGAAACTGAACCAGGTTGGCGAATCGGTCGGCGCGGGGCCGAAGTGGAGCGGTCGGAGAACTCGCTTACCGGTCAATCCCAGAGCCAATTTTAGTTGTCCGTCCGTGGTATCATAACAGCCGTGCAGCTTGGTCACCTTCTCGTTCGGGTAGGGGCCGACAAGATCCACATCGATCCACTTCGGGTTCTTTGTCATATCAACTGTATACCGACCGCCGATCCACACACCATTCGGGTGTCCATCCTTCGGAACGTATGCGAACAGGAACCCCCCGAGTATTTCAACCTTCGGGGTGATCGTCTGGAGACGGAGCTCTTGCCCTGCTCCCCTGATCGAGGCAGGGCTTCCTTCGATGGGGTTGGCGAGGACCGTCCGGGTGCCAAACTGGGCAGCATCGTAAACCGTGAAGTAATTCCCGGACTGGAGCGTCACATTGGTCGGGAGAGTGATTGCATGCGACCAGCGGAAATTCCCATCGCCCGGGATGCCGGCGGTCGACTTGACTTCCATCGGCTCCCCAACCCACGACCCGATCAGCCCCTTCTCCCCAGCCAGCGGAAGGGCGGGCTCCCGACGGAAGTGCAACACGGTCAACCCGCTCTCCTCGTCGGTGGTGAATTCTGCCGGGCGGGTTTTGATCATTTCGGTCATCATCCCAATTCGTAGCTGATCGCCTTCAAGTTCGTAGATGCCACGAGACAGGCTCTGCTGCTCGGCCTTCTGCCAGTCGTTGAGGTCGAGCCACTTGGGGTTCTTCGACGGGTCCAGCACCATCGTATATGGGGAGACTGTCCCGTCCGGGCCTACCAACCCCCACATGACGTCTCCGTTGATCAGAACCCGGATCTTCTCCTTGTCCTTCCCAAGGATCTTCTTCGCGTTTGCATCCAATTTTTCCCCAAGCTCGAATTTGTCGAGCACCCAGAGACCTTGGATCGCGTCCCTGTCGGACTGAACCTGGCCACTCGTAGGCAACTTCGTCGACGGTGACTTCGACTCGGCCACCCTCGCAGCGGGTTTCGACGGGTTGGGCTGCCCCGGGGCCTCGGCCGGCCAGCCAGCGACCAGCCCGACCGCCACCAACCCGGCAGCCAGCACTGCACCGCCCATCACTCGCAGTTTCATCAGAAACATGTCTTTCACCACCTCGTCCGTGAGTCGGGCCGGGCCGGCCGGGACCGCCCCGGACGCACCCAAGCCCGTTGCCGCCAGTTCCGCAGTCCTGGCCAGGAGTCCAGCCGGGACTGTCGCCCGGCCTGGCACACTCTCCGAGAGAAGCGCGGCCAACCCACCCGCCGGGAGAAGTGTCCCGTACCGCAAAAGCCGCTTCCGGAGCATCTCCCGCCCCCGCGAGAGTCGGCTCGATAACGTCCCCTCGGGGATGCCCAGCCCGCGCGCAGCCTCCGCACGGCTCAGCCCTTGAAGTTCGCACAGGACCATTGGCTCACGATAATTCGCGGGTAGTGCGGAGAGTTCCGCATCGAGAATGGGAAGCCAGTCCGGCGGATCGGAGGCGAGTGTCGGGTCGGGGATCATGTCGGTGACCTCCGTCTGCCGGGCGGCGACCCGGGCGGCCCGGCCTCGGGCCTTTAGCGCCACCCGAAACGCGACTCCATAGAGCCACGGACCAAGGCGATCCTTGCGAATCGATCGGGCTTTGCGAATCAGGACCAGGAATGTTGCCTGGAACGCATCGTCGACATCCGCCGGGTTGACCAGCGTTCTTCGGCACACTCCCAGAACCATCGGTCCATGTCGCCGCAGAATCGCCTCGAACGCGGGGTGCTCTCCATACCGGGCAAACCTTTCGAGCAGGTCCGGATCGGTCCGGAGGTCGTGGTCGGCCTCACGGATGGACTCGCGAACACGGCCGACGGCCGCGGGCAGGTGATGAGACTGAAGTCGGTTCATGGATCCTCCGGACCGAGCTTGTGATGAGTAGTGCCGCCAACCACCTCTGCGCGTCCACGATTTCGTTCTGAAGACGCCCCAGCTTCGAGAACGAAATCTCTCCAACACTCCCAGTCGCGCAAGGAACGTCTTGCAAGGAGACATGAAGAAGGCGTATGGAAGTGGCTACCCAGGCAACATGGTTGCCAACGGGAGGGATGCACGGAGGCTGCCCATTCGCGTCACACCCCGATTCTCGTTGCGGCTCGCCATCAGCTTCCCTACGTCGCGGTTCGCTCCGGTCCTGGTTTTGTTGTGGTGCAGTGCGCTGTTTGCCTACGGCCTCTCCGCCGGGCCGCTGTACCGCACCGAGTCCCTCCGCGCGATCATCGGGGCCGAGTGCCTCCACGGGAACTGGCTCTACCCGGTCTTGTACGGCGAGCCATTCCTCACGAAACCGCCAGGACAGTACGCGGCCATCGGTCTGTGCAGCCTCCCGTTCGGTCACGTGACCGCGATCTCCGCCCGCCTCCCGTCTGTCTTCGCTGCGGTCGCCACAGTGATCCTCATGTACGGCCTCTTTCGCCGCACTCTTGGGGAACGATCCGCCCTCATCGCAGCTCTGCTTCTCCCGACCTCGGTGCTCTGGCTCGAAAAGGTCACGAGTGCCGAAATCGATATGACCCTCGTCGGCTGGGTCACCGCAGCGTTGGTGTTCTTCCATCGATCGATTTCCGCTCCAGGCCGCTTCTCCGCCGTCCGGATGATTCTGGCCCTCCTCTGTGCTGCGGCCGGCACACTCACCAAGTGGACCGCCCCGGCATTCTTCTACCTCACGGTCCTCCCCTTCCTGTTCTGGCGCGGGCAACTGCGACTCCTGTTCGGCTGGCGGCATCTCCTCGGGGCTGGTGTGGCCACGATCGTCCTGGCGAGTTGGGCAATCGCGGTCTCGGAGCGGGTGGGATGGGACACCCTGTCCGACACCATTCGCAAGGAAGCCGAGTACCGGTTCCACTCACCCGCAAAGACGAAAGGATATCCCTGGGGTGGAGTTGTCACGTATCCGTTACTCGTATTGGCAGCACACCTTCCACTGTCACTGTTCGCCCTCAGTACGCTTCGACCAAGTTTCTTCCGTCTCTGGGACGACCGGGGACGGATACTGCTCCAGTTTCTCCACTGCTGGACATGGCCGAATTTGATCTTCTGGACGCTCGTCCCGAACCACAACGTCCGATATGCACTCCCACTCAGCCCAGGGTTGATGGGGCTCGGGATCATGGGTTTTCTGGCATGGTGGGGCCGGAACCTAACCCCCCAACCCCCTTCCCTGGAAAGGAAGGGGGAGCAGAGGCCCTTTGGGGGAGAGGTTGGGGAGGGGGTCTCTCCGGTCGTTCTTCACCCGACTCCCTGGCGGGTCAGGCTCTTCGTCGGGTTCCTCGCCTGCTGGCTGGTGGCGAAGATCGTCTTCGTCGAGGTTGTCATCCCCCACCGGACCGCGGGACGCAGCGCAGAGACCACCGCCGACCAGCTCCGCGAACTCGTCCCCCCCGGCGAGACGCTTTACATCTTCAAGCTCAAGGATGAGGGCATCATGTTCTACTACGGTCGGCCAGCTCGAAAACTCCACAACCCCCACGACCTCCCCAGAGGCGGCTATGCCGTCCTGATTGAGCAGGAATGGAACGATCGCGCTGCCTTCGGAGAGATCGAACTCGTCCGGTGGATGTACGATCAGCAGGGCGACCCCCTGACCCTTGTGCGCACCGCTCCGTAAAGTGACACGATGAACCGGCGTCAGTTTCTCGCTGCGGCTGCGGTTGCAGCCAGTGGTTGCTCCCGGCGGGATTCCCGCGTTGTCCTGTACTGCGCTCAGGATCAGGAGTTCGCCGAGGATCTCCTCACCGAGTTTACCAAGGAATCCGGCATCGCAGTCGCCACGAAATTCGACACCGAAGCCCAGAAATCAGTTGGCCTCGCGGCCGAGTTGGAGCAAGAAGCCGGCCGGCCAAGATGTGACGTCCACTGGAACAACGAACCCCTCGGGACAATCCGCCTCGCCCGAAAAGGTGTGTACGAGCCGTACTCGTCGCCGAATGCCACTCCATTCCCCAATTGGAGCCGAGCCCCCGACCAGACCTGGCAGGCGTTCGCTGCGCGGGCCAGGGTGTTGATCGTGAACACGAGACTTGTCCCGGCCGAGGCCGACCGTCCGCGGAGCATTCTCGATCTGGTCAATGTGAAGTGGAAGGGGCGGGTGGCCATCGCCAAGCCCTTCTTCGGTACCACCGCGACCCACGCTGCCTGCCTCTTCGACATCCTCGGTCCAGACGCAGCTACCAGTCTGTTTACCGAGTTGATCGGGAACGGGGTGGCAGTCGTCGCCGGAAACAAGCAGGTGGCAACGGAGGTGAGCGGCGGCCGGTTCGCGGTCGGGTTTACCGACACCGACGATGCGCTCATTGAGTTGCAGTCGGGGAAACCCCTTGCGATTGTCTATCCGGATCGCGACGGGCACCCGGTCTACCCGAAACTCGGCACTCTGTTCCTTCCCAATACGCTTGCCATCGTGAAGAACGGGCCGAACCCAGCCGCCGCCCGGACGTTGATCGATTTTCTTCTCCGCCCCATGATGGAAGCGAGACTGGCAGAGGGTGGCGGATTTCAAATCCCACTCAACCCCACCGTCCAGGCCACCCTTCCGCCCGGCCTTCTGACACCATCTCAGGTGAAACCGATGGATGTCGATTTCGGCCGCGCGACCGATCGGTGGGAGGAGACCCAGACCACACTGCGAAAGCTGTTTGGCGGCTGAGCGGATGGAGCGCGTGCATCACGCAGGCACGAGAGACGTCCCAGCGATCCAGTCCTGTGGCGGGCGGGTGGGAGATCGAAGGGCAATGACCACATACACCGGGAGCAAGGCGAGGGCCAGCAGCCACAGCGCCACATAGGTGTACGCTCGCGCGAAATGGACCTCCTGAAGCCAAATCGACCCGACCAAAAGCCCGGTTACCGGTAGCCAGACGGCGACCGCCCGCAACGCGCACTGCCACCGGTAGGCTCGCCGCCCGTCGGGCCGGACCACCGCCACCCCGGTGATTATCATCGAGGCCCCGCCCCGAAACCCGGCCGCCGCGATCACCCAGACCAGCGGGGTGAAAACCACCACTGCCCACACCGGCCCAGATTCCAGATTCAACGGGGCGGCTGGCTGACCCACGGCCGATTCCCCCGGTAAGGCAGCCCAGACGAGCAACTCCTGCACTGCCCGGGGATCTTCCTCATCCTCCGTGCGACCCCCGAGCCCTTCATCGGACCGACCCAGGATTGCGCGTTGCGGGGAAAGAAGTGCATTCCGACGGGCAAGGGCCTCAGCCCGTTTCTGATCCCGCAGACCCTCGATCTTCGCTTCCGCCCGGGGATTATCAAAGGCCGCCGCGACCCCGGGAAGGTGAGCGAGTTCATCCCGCTGGCCCGGATCGCGAAGTGCAGCCAGACTGTGGTCGGCCAGGTCGGCCCGAGCCTCCGCCAATTTCGTGAGCACGATCGCCAGCGCACCGGAGGCACTGAACATGAGTAAGAGCCCGACCGCCAGGATGGCCGCCTGGATTCCCAGGTGAGCGGCCCTCACGGACGGAGTGACTTCGGGTGGGTGGACGTGAGTGTCGAGTAAATCGTGGTGCAATTCACCCAGTGTCCGATAGCCGTCGGGAGCGAACAACTTCGTCAGGATCGGGGCCGCGTGTGGCGGAACGGGTGCGCGAACCCCGGGTTCGAATCGACCTCGCCGCCCTGGTGAGTACGCTACGGCCCGAGGGCGGCCTTCCAGGGTCAGCGAGACCACCTGACGCAGAAGCGGAAACGGAGAACTCGCCACTTCCTTTTCGGGGACGAGGGAAGTAGGGCTCGCATTCGCCTTGGACCCAGTTGGCATGGGGAAGTCGAGCAGTTGCACACGGCCATTCGGTTCGACCCACACCTGACCAAGCCCGAGCCGGGTCGGAGTGGACCCGTCGACCTCCGCCCCCTGGAGTTCATCCACCAGTTGTTCCAGAAGAAACCGGGCGTCGGCCCAGGGAAGCGGCCGATCCGGGTGGATCGCATCCACCAACGGCACGCCAACGGGTGCAGCAAACGCGGCCCACTCCCGATCACGGTCGCCCAATCGGACAGATCCTCGACCGAGCCGTCGCAAGCGGGTGGACCGGGCCAACTCGGAGGGTGCAGAGAGGATCGGTGCGTCGCTGGGTGACAGTACCCACAGCAATACCCGTCGGGCCAGCGCGGGGTCTTCTCCCGCCCACACCTGTTCGCCATCCGAATCGCCCCAGACTCGCCCCCGAATCGCGTATCCGCCAACCATCTGAGGCACAGGCTCGGCGACCTTTGCGGGTTGGAGAATGTCGATCGGGTTTGGGTATGCAGACACCAGTCGCAACTTACGGGCCGGCAGCGGTCTCTGAGTGACGTGGCACCCACTGGCGAAGTCGTGGATGCCCCGGTATCCAGACGACGTCCGGCGAAGTTGGAGAAGAACCGTGATCACTCCGGCCCCGAACAGTATCGCCCCGAGCCCTCCCCCGGCCGCCTGACCGAGCCAGGCAACGAGAAGTTCGGGGAACGGAACAATACATGAGGTGATTGCGATAAACACAATCGTCCGCACAAACCCCCGCCACAGCCCCGGTGGGCCGGTCTGACCGACCCGGCTCACGCGAAGCCCAAACAACCACTTCCCCACGGTGACTCCACACACCCCCTCGCCAACGGCAAAGTAACCCACCAACAAGACGATCGCCACCCACCGGAGTTCAAACAGATCGAGATGCGCTTCGTGGGTGCCACTGAGGACTTGCCGGAGAATCTCTATGGGGGCCGCCAGGAACGCAATCAGGATGCGGTCAAGCAGGTAGGCACCAACGAGCACCCGGGGGCGAGCCGGGGTCTGCCGGTCGGGGAGCGAGTCGACCAGTGCCTCATGGAGATCCGCCAGCGATGCCCACCGCCGATCCCGGTCTCGTTCCAGCCCCTTCATCACCACTTTCTCGATCGCCCGGGGAACATCCGGCCGCCGCCCCGAGATCGAAGGCGGGGGCTCGGAGATCGCCTTGGCCAGCGCAGCGGTAATACTCTCGTGGTGATAGGGGGCCTCCCCGCAAATGAGATAGTAAAGCGTGGCACAGACCGCATAGATGTCCGATCCGTAGTCGAGCGGCTGGCCGCGGATCTGCTCGGGGGACGCGAACAAGACGGTTCCCAGAAAAGTCCCGCTCTGGGTCAAGTGACGGTCGTCCGACCCGGCCAGCGACTTGGAGAGCCCGAAATCGCCGATCTTCACTCGTTCATCGACAGTCAGAAAACAATTTGATGGTTTGACATCGCGGTGGAGAACCCCAAGGCGGTGGGCCTCGGCCAGGCCGTCGATCACGTCCAGGATGTGGGTAACGGCGTCGACAGGCGAAAGCGGACCGGCCTGGTCGACAAGATCCTTGAGGGTCCGGCCTGGCATCAACTCCATGACAATGTACGGGCGGCCGGCGTCGGTATCGGCAGCCAGCACGAACACGCATCGGGGATGTGACAACTGGCTGGCCAGTCGCCCCTCCTGGCGGAATCGCTCAACCGACGATGGGCTGGATGCAAGCCGGGACGAAAGGAGTTTGACGGCCACCCGGGTGCTGGTCTGGGGTGCCTCGGCCTCGTACACCGTCCCCATCCCACCCGACCCAATGCACCTGAGCAGCCGGTATCCGCCGATCTCCTCCGGGGGGGGCTCAATCACGTCCTCAGGGGAGTCGGAGAACGGCACAAACGAACTTGTCCGCATCCCGTCCGGACTGGAGTCGCGGAGTTTCTGCCCGCAAAACATGCAAAACACAGGTGGGCCGTTCGGGTCCCCCGTGGACAGGCTCCTCAGGCAACGGGGACAGGTGACCTCCATCGCAACCCTCAACGGACCGGATGAAAGGGAGTTCGCCCGGGGTGCAGGGAGATTATCGGAAACTGGATGTGAAACACAAGCTTCGGAGCAATCACAGAACGCACGAAGCCAGGGGATTCGCCGCCTCAGCGGCAAATCCCCTGGCTCTGAGGTACTCATACAGGAACCCGATGAGGCCATCGCCTCTACGGAAAGACGATTGGACGTNNCCCGTTAGACCGATGCTTGCTCCCGGAATGAGACAGCCTCAGCGCGTTCCCGTCTCGGAAGGCGTTCCTGTCTACAGGGCATCGTGGGAGACGATAACGCGGTTCCTGCCTGCCTTTTTCGCCTCGTACAGATTTCGATCGGCCTGATCTAACAAATTCGACACCAGTTGCTCTCGGCCGGACATGATCGCTGCGCCAATGCTGACGGTCACCGTGTACGACTTCCCGTTGAACACAAAGGGTCGGGCCGCCACGATACTCCGGATCCGCTCCGCTGTCGCCTGAGTCGTCTGGGCGTTCGACTCGGGAAGGACCACCGCGAACTCTTCCCCGCCGTAACGGGCCAGAAGTTCGTCCTCCTGGATCACGTGCCGAATCCGTGTACACAACTCCCGCAGGGCGAGGTCACCGGCCAGGTGCCCCAACCTGTCGTTGACCGCCTTGAAATGGTCGATGTCGATGAGCAGGATTGCCAGGGGCCGGGAGTGGCGGGTGGCACGTGCGAACTCGCGCTCAAGGAATTCGTCCAAGTATCGACGGTTGTACTCCAGCGTCAGCCCATCGAGCACCGTGAGGCGGTAAATCTCCTCGTGGTAATCGGCCTCGACATTCCCACCGGCCAGGAACCGGTAAATGCAGTTGCCAACCCGGAGATAGTCCCCGTCCTTGAGTACGCCGCCACGCTGGAAGGCGTTATTCACAAAAGTCCCATTCGTGCTCTTCAGATCCGTCACCCGGTATTGCCCATCGTCGCCCAATTCGATCTGAGCGTGGCATCGGGAAACCGAGGGATCCTGGTTCTGGATCAAGCAATCCTCGCTCCGGCCAATGTAGACCTGCTCGTCACCGAGGGGGTAGCGAGTTCCCATCCCTGGACCGGTCGGGTAGATGTGGACCAGACAGGCATCCTGATTCGTGCTCCGAACCGAAACCCGGTCCGGAGTCTTGTGTGTCTGGACGGCGTCCTCCGAATACGTTGCATCAACTACAACGCGATCGTTTTTCCGCCAAAGCGTTCCTGTCAGACTGTTCATGAGCGAACCTGTAAGATAACCGGTCGCCACCTGGCCCAGGATGGCGGCGAAGGTCAAGGGGGTAGGGAGCCTGGCCGCACTGGGCTGTGTGGCAGCCGGGATACGATCTCTGAAGGATAGAAAATTACAAACTATTGTACGGATTGAGAGACGTCGGGTTCGTGGGAATCACGGGATCCGAGACCGGGTCGGATATCACCAGGATCGGCGGCGGGGGCGGGGGTGGCGGCGACGTGGGCGGCGAGCCGGGGCCGTCCATGTCAACGATGTAGGGGTCGGTGGGGTTGCTGATGATCTGCGAAGATAAGTTATAGTTCACGCCCTGGAGGGCACTCCCGTTTTGGGTCGCCGCGGTGAAGGCGACGGTGTAGGTGCCGTTCTCCAGCCACACGATTCCCGTTGTCAGTGGCTGTCCGGCCACCGCCACTATGCTGAAAACGATGTTCCCATTGCCGTCGAAGATTGTGGCCTGGAGAGCCGACTGCGGTGCTCCGGTTGCTGTCGAGACGGCCAACGAGAACTGGAGCAAGCGGGTCGTGTTGACTGTCAGTTGGGAGTAGGTCGTATCGAGGCTCGCGCTGGGGCCCGTGGTGCTTGCGGTCACTGTGCCCGAGGTCAGACTGCTGAAGGTCGTCATCCCACCTGTCGACAGGTTGGATGTGAGTGCGTACTGGCCGACCGCGTTGTTCCCGGTCGGGTTGGCTGCGGCCACCTCGATATAGTATGTCGTGCCGGTCGTCTGGGCTCCCAGTTCGACCGTGAACGCCCCGTCCTGGTTGGTCACCACAACCGTCGGGAGGAGATTTCCCTGGCTGTTGTAGACCGAGACAGTCGGGAGGAACCCGTTTCCGCTCAGCGGCACAACCCCGACACTGAGGGTGCCGGTGTAGGCCGTGGCAGCCGTCGGAGTGATCTGATACCAGTTCACATCGTAGGGGGTTGAAATGGACCCCAGCGCTGTGAAGGTTGTCGTACTGGTGTTCGCCATCCCCAGCGGAGTTGCGGTCGACAGGGTGTTATCGTCTTGACCCTGGCCGTTCACATACTGGGATCCTGTCACGGCTGCTTGCCCGTACGTGGCCGGGGAGCCATTCGCCAGGGAGTAGTTGAGTTGTAGGTTGTAGGCCCCGACCGAGAATACATTGGAACTCGCACCCTGGACCTGCACGTAATACGTGGTCGAGGGCTGGTAGTTGGGGATAGTAATCGACAGGTTGTTGTGGGTCGGATCAGTTGTGACTGTGCTTGCCACAACATTCCCGTTGGCATCAAGGACGGATAGTTGAGCTGTCAACAAACTGATTCCAGCAGCGTTCAGATTGACTGTGAGCCCATTGATCCCCGTCACGACCGACGGGGTCGTGAACCGGTACATCTCCGTGTCCCCGATCGTGCTGAGATTGGCGGAGAGAGATGTGAGGTTCCCATTCGCAGTCATGTTGAACGCTGTGGCGAGCGTACCGTCTCCACTGCTCCCCGCGTACTGGTCGGGGGTCCGGGCCCCATACAGGGCCTGGATGGCTGAGATGTCGGACGGGCTCAGCCCAGTCCGATAAGCATACCCACCCCACATCACCGTCGAAGGATCGTTGTTTTCCGCAAGGCTCAAGGCCAGTCCGGCCTCGTGGACTGCGACCGAGTACAGGTCGTACGATGTCGGCTGGGCGCTGGTCATCCCAATCATGTAGCTGGACAGCGAGTTCAGCGTCAAGTCGCCACTCAGCCCCCCGACGGCGGGGTCATACCCGACCGTCTGGGCGATAGTGCCACTGTTGCCGCTCGTCGTGTTCGTGAGGGGCTGGGCGGAAACGCGAATGTCACCGAACTGGGGATCAGTCTGGGTCAGTGCATTCGTGCCGATTGGCGCGCCGTCATCGCTGACCAGACCAATGTTGATGTTGGCCTGAACCGCCCAGGTCTGAAACGCTTCGAGGATTTGCGTCTCCCAGCTCGCCTGGGGGATCGATCCGAACATCGAGTACAGGGAACTCGTTGTCCCGTTGCCGGTCTGGGTACCGTCCGGAGCGAAACTGAGCGTCAGATTCCCCGGATTGGGCCAGGGGATGCCAGTGGTTGGCGTGAGGCGATCTTCAAGGTATTCGACGGAGAGCCGAAGGGGCGATTTCTTATTCACGGGCGGCCTCGGTAGGGTGGTCTGACCGATCAGCTCATGTCCAGCGGATTCAGGCGGGGACTCACTGGCAGGGTCGTTTCAGGTCTGACATTAACACAATCTGCATTGCATCCTTGTGTTCGAGAACTCTAGCCGACTTTTCCGATCTGTCAAATTTTTCTGATTTTTTCGGATGGGTGGGTTCGACGGGATTTGCCAACAATTCACTCCGGAACCGCAAACATGAGCTACATCTTCAGGAATCCCCGCCTCGGTTCGGATCCCCTGTCCACCGGACGTGCCCATGAACACACAACTCGCCGACCCCGCTGCCGCCCTACTTCCACCGCCGCTGGATGCGAAGACAATCCAGAACTGGGCTGGCAGCACCCCCTTGCCAGAGGATGTGCCTCTGGACTGCTCCCCCGCCAACCTGGACCTGGAAGTGGCGGAGCGTGTCCGGCAGGCGATCAACCGACTCCCGGGAGTCGGGGACCGCTTTGCCGGATTCGACCTCGTTGCGGTTCTCGGGCGGGGAACTTTCGGCCGGGTGTACCTGGCCCGGCAAGGGGAACTGGCCGAGCGGTACGTGGCCCTGAAGGTGTCGACAGACCTGACTGGCGAATCGCGTACACTTGCCAGATTACAGCATACAAATATTGTTCCAATTTATTCCGTCCACCGGGTATACCCATTTCAGGCCGTGTGTATGCCGTTCTTCGGAGCGACCACACTGGGCCACCTGCTGGCTCGGTATCGCGGGGAGTCGCCCCTGCCGTCGACCGGGCGTCAGCTTGTTGACACGTTGTGCGTTCTGAACGACGAGACAGACGTGTCCCCACCGGCCCCGGCAAGCGCAGCCTCGGCTCCAAGCCAGGGCGGAGTTACCGAGCCGACCGGCACCGAGCCGGCCCAATCGTCCCTATTCCCGACCCGGACAGGCTCCGACGGGTTTCTCCGACTGCTCCGGGACATGACGTATCCCGACGCAGTCTGCTGGATCGGGGCCAGGCTGGCCGACGGGTTGGCCCACGCCCATGCACATGGGTTGGTCCATAACGACCTGAAGCCGGCGAACGTCTTGTTGACCGACGAAGGCCAGCCGATGCTGCTGGACTTCGGGGTCGCCGACGACCTCGCCGTACGGGCCGTGACCCCACCCGGAACGATCGGTGGAACGTTCCCCTACATGTCCCCCGAGCACCTCGAATCCACCCTCACGAGAACCCCGATCACGGACCCCAGAAGCGATATCTACGCTCTCGGGATCATCCTCTTCGAGATGCTCACTGGACGACATCCCTTCCGTCTCCCGTCGGGGAAACTCGACGACGAAGTCCCACGGATGATCTCTGACCGAAAAGCCGGAGCGCCTCGCCTGCGCCCGCTCAACGCAGCGGTGACCCCCGGTCTGGAGGCAATCGTCCGAAAATGCCTCGACCCGGACCCCGCCCGACGATATAGCTCCGCCGCTGACCTCCGGGACGACCTGGATCGGCACCGCGATAACCAGGCGTTGATCCACACCCGTGTGCCCTCGATCCGAGAGCGTCTGCGGAAGTGGACGCGCCGCAACCCCCACCTGACCTCCAATCTCAGCTTGACAGTGGTTGCCCTGATCCTGGCCGGTCTATGTGCCACCGGGCTTTATGCCCGTGGACAGCGGATCGCCCGGTACGAGGCTACGACCGCGGCCCGGGAGCTTGAGGACGATCTGAACGTGGCCCGCTATCTCCTCACCGCCCGGGCACCCGATGCCGAGACAGTCCGGACAGGGATCGAACGATGCGAGACCGCTCTCGCCCGGTACGGGCTGCCCGATGACCCCGCCTGGGAAACTCGCTCCGCGTTCCAGGCTCTCCCACCCGACGAACAACAGAAGGTCCGGGATCGACTGACCGAAGTGTGTGTGTTCCTCGCCCGTGGATATGCCTTGCGAGCCAATCCTGTAGCGAGTGGGGGCGAACTTCTTGAGCGTGCCACCGAACTGAATGTCTCGGCCGAGCGAGTGGCGGGCGACGAAGTGCCGCGGGCCGTCTGGGATCAACGGGCTGCCCTTCTTTGGCGCAAAGGGGACACGGCGGGTGCTGAGCAGTCCGCAGCCAGGGGAAAAACGGCTTCACTCCGCAGCGGACGGGATTTCTACCTGTCCGGGTCCGAATCGCTCTCCGCTGGCCGATATCAGGAGGCACGAGATCTGCTCACCCGGGCGATCGAACTCAGCCCGAGTGACTACTGGGGTCACATCGCACTTGGCGTCACGTACGAGGGGCTGGGAAAATACACGGACGCGGTCGGGTGCTACTCCACCGCTATCGCACTGACTCCCGAGATGTCACGGGGGTATCACAACCGCGGGCTGGCAAACTTGAAACTGCGGGACTTCCGGAAGGCCCAGCAGGATCTTTCCCGGGCCGTGGAGTTGGCCCCCGAACATGGGGATACCTACCTCAACCTGGCGCTTGCCAACCAGGGGTTACGGGACTATCCCGCCGCGCTCAAGGATCTGGATCGCGCCGTCGAGGCAGGTGCCCCGCGAGCACGGGTTGCGTTCATGCGAGCCCGCATTCACGAACTGGCCGGCGACAAGGTCGCCGCGAAGCGGGTGCTCGACGAGGCCATGCGGCAAGAACCGACCGACGAAGTGACCTGGATCGCCCGCGGGATCGCCCGCCTTGGCACCGACTTGCCCGGAGCCCTGGCGGACTTCGAGGCCGCGGCCGCAGCCAACCCCCGTTCCCTCGCGGCCTTGCAGAACAAGTCTCACGTCTTGAGTAAACTCGGGAAGACGGCTGAGGCGATCACCACCCTCAACCGGGTAATCGAACTCTATCCGGATTTCGTCCCGGGCCGGGCCGGGCGCGGCGTGATGCATGGTCGCGCGGAGAATTGGGCGGCCGCCAAGGCGGATGCCGAAGAGGCCCTCCGCCGTGACCCGAGCCCCTCGAACATGTATCAGGTAGCTGGTATCTACGCTCTGCTCACCAAGCAGGATCCGGCCCACAAAGCGAATGCGATCCGGCTGTTGACAGCCGCACTCCGGGGCGGGTTCGGGTATGATTATATCGAGGACGATAAGGATCTCGCCCCGATCCGCAATACCCCTGAGTACAAACGGGTGCTCGAAGGGGTCCATGCACTCAAAGCAGGACGGTAGGCAAAATATCAAGCCATAGAGTCGAAAATCGTAAAGTCCGATTTTTTGGAATTGAGATTTTACGATTTTTCGACCTTCAATACTACGGCTTGTTGTACGACAATGCGACTTACCATACGATTTTACCACTTACCATACGACCAGGCAGCCGATGACCCGTTCAGAGGCAGGAACCTGCCCAATTGGATTATGGTAGTTGCCTGGGTGTCGCCCGCTCTGACTTTGGACCGCGCGAGATGCGGGCGTCTTTCGCTGTCGGCATACCGATGAGAAACCTGTTGGTGGGAGCGGGGTTGAGTTCTGTGCTAAGGAACAGCGCATCAATGAGTGTGAGGTTGATTGATATCGTCAATTCACCCCCCCAACCCCCCCTTCGAAAGGGGGGGAGAAAACCTGCCGTTGCTCGACTCGGTTGGGGATTGGGACATGCTGATCCATTCCCCCTACCTTCTTTCTCCCCCCCTTTCGAAGGGGGGGGTAGACCGGCCCATGTATCAGAATTACGACTCTTGTTGATGCACCAGTCCTAAAAGGCGACACCCTCGCGCTGAGCGTGTTGTCGATCGGGAGGTGGGGAAGGATGACCGCGACGGTGTACGGGGTTTTCGGGTAAGAACCGCCGCCATCCGATCCAGGATTCTGGTTCTGATGCCGATCGTCCTGCCGGTCGGGACTGAAGTGATAGAAAAGATGTGACGGCGGCCTCGGAGCAAGGCATTCTGTCCCGGCCCCGGGCAGTGAATAATTCTCTTCGGTCGGCTTAGTTCTTCTTGTCTGCGCTCTTCTTCTTCTGGTGCAGCTCCTTGATGACGCCATCAACCTCGACCACCACCACATCGTCACCGTTCTCGAAGACATCGAGAGCCACGACTTTACCGGTGCTATCCTCGTAGCGAATCTCCTCGGTCAGCTTGAACATCTTCTCGGACTCCTTGCTGTCCTTGTCCTTCACCTTCACGGTCAGCGAATGCTTCTTCGCGTCTAGCTTGGTGATCGTCGCCGGGGTGCTTGTCTTCTCGGGTGCCAACTTGTCGGCGGCCCCGCTCTGACCGAACGCGAGTGCCATCGTCAGCAGGGAGAAAAGAAATACTCGGACCATCTCGAACTCCTGAGTCACCGGGTCACGGGTCGGCCCGCCCAGGTATCATACCCGGGCACGGGATTGGGGGGGCGGCTACTGAATCGCCGGTATCGCCGGCCGCTTTCCCCCACTGATCGATACGATCCGCTACTAAAGCAAAAAATGCGCCCGTTTCTTCCACCGTCCGCCGAACCACGGAAATGCCACTTTTTTATCGTCCCGACGTGTGGTGCACGATATTGTCATCAAGACCAGTTTCACTTAGAAATAATAGTGATTATATCATTATATTTTCACCTGGCGAGTGATAAAATAAGCCCACGGCCGAGACAAAACTGACACCCACCTGAAAGTGCCTACGCTACGCCGTTTGCATCTCGACCGATCTCCGGGTAATCTCCCACCACTTCCTCACCGCACACCATACCCACTGGTGCGACCATGCCCGACCTGGCCGATGGCGAAATGTTTGAGATGAAAGGGTCTGGTGCGAAGCCCTACCAACTGAAGAATGTTGGCGGGGTGTATTCGTGTTCTTGCCCGGCGTGGCGGAACCAGTCGACCCCGATCGAGCGGCGAACGTGCAAACACATCCGAAAACTCCGGGGGGACGCCGAGGAGGAAGCCCGGATCGGTGGAGCGCTGCCGCAAAAGCCCGTCAAGGCCGCGGCCGACGGAGACGAGACAGCCAGCCCCGCAGTCCTGCTTGCCGAGAGCTGGGATAACACCCTCGACCTGTCCGGATGGTGGATGAGCGAGAAACTCGATGGTGTCCGGGCGTACTGGGATGGCAAACAGTTTTTGTCTCGTCAGGGGAACCTCTACCACGCCCCGGACTGGTTTGTCGCTGGGCTTCCCACCGTTCCCCTGGATGGGGAGTTATGGATCGCCCGGAAAGCGTTCCAGCGGACGACGGGCATCGTCCGTCGGCAGGACAAGACCGAACTGTGGAAGGAGGTGAAATACCTGATCTTCGACGCCCCGGCCGCCGGTGGGCCGTTTGAGGATCGTGTGAAATATCTTCAGGACGGAATGCCCGGGTGGAAAGCGACATTTGCCACCCTCCACGACCACCAACTCTGCCGAGGGGTGGACCACCTCCGCGAAGAACTCAGACGGGTCGAGGGGCTTGGGGGTGAGGGATTGATGCTCCGCCAGCCAGGGTCGAAGTACGAGGCCGGGCGGTCGAGTACGCTCCTGAAAGTGAAGAGTTTTCTGGACGACGAGGCGGTGGTGATCGGGCACGAGCCGGGGAAGGGAAAGCACTCCGGCCGGCTCGGCGCACTCACGGCACGGCTGGCGAGTGGAAAGGTGTTCAGCGTCGGGACCGGGCTCACCGACCGGGAACGGCAGAACCCGCCGCCGGTTGGGAGCCTGATCACGTTCCGGTATCAGGAACTCTCGGATGCGGGAATCCCGCGGTTCCCCAGTTACATCGGACTGCGGACCGACGGTGCCACACTCTCGCCTCCCTCGGCCGGAGCCGTTGCCCCCGCGAAGCCCCAAACCAGTCCGCCCACCGTCATCACAACAGGCGGACCGGCCAAACGGTACTTCGAGTTGACCGAAGACGGTGCCACGAAGTTCTGGGAGGTGTGGCAGGAGGGCCTGGAGGTGACCACCCGCTGGGGGAAGATCGGCGCGGCCGGTCAGCAGAAGACGAAGACGTTTGCCACCACGGAGAAAGCACAAGCCGAGGCCGCTAAACTCATCGCCGAGAAGACCGGAAAGGGGTACGTTGAAAAGTGATGCGGACTGGTGACTCGGGGAGGCGGGTGGTAGAGTGCGGAGGAACGGAGGAACGGGAGATGATCGTGATCACTCAACCCCTTCTCACGATTGACGAGTTCTATCAGCGTCACGGTGACGAACTCGGGGTCGATCTGGTCCGAGGGCAGGTGGTGAGGTCTGCGATGCCCGGAGCAAGACATGGACTCGTCTGTATCAACGCAGGGGCCATAGTCCGCGATTTCGTCCGGACGCATCGCCTCGGCCGGGTGATGTCCAACGACACATTCATTCGGACCGCGCCCGAATCCGTCCGCGGAGCGGATGTCTGCTTCGTGAGCTACTCCCGTCTTCCGGCCACTGCGCCACTTCCTGAAGGGGTGTTGGAGTTCCCGCCGGATCTGGTTATCGAAGTTCGTTCACCATCGGACATGTGGTCCGACGCCCTGTCCAAGATGCTCGATTACCTTGCCGTCGGAGTCACGGTCGTGGTGATCCTGGACCCGAAAACCGACTCCGCATCGGTATTCCGCCAGGACGACCGCCAGACGATCTTTGAGAAGGACGAGACGCTCACGATTCCAGATGTTTTGCCCGGGTTCTCGGTCCCCGTGGCTCAGTTCTTCGAGGAGTAGTAGGGAGAGCCCATGCCCGACCTGCGCGATGGTCAGTCGGTCGATGTTCCCGGGTCGACCGGGACGTACACCATCAAGAATGTCGGTGGAGTCTACGCCTGCAACTGCATGGCCTGGCGGACCCAGTCGGCCCCGGTTGACCGTCGGACCTGCAAGCACATTCGCCGGCTCCGCGGAGATGCAGCCGAGGACGCCCGAATCGGAGCCACGACCGCCCCCAAGCCTGCCCCGTCGCCACCCCCCCAACCAAAGCCCGCGCCGGAGCCTGTGCTGGTCCCCGCGATGCGTCTGCCGGCCCCGCAGGACACCGAGGCTGTGGTGCTCGATTATCACGTCCCGAATGGACGGTTCGCCGGGATTCGCTGTCGGCTTGGGGATGGGCAGACGGTCGCCGTCAGCGCCGGGTTCAGCGACCGCGATTGCGACTGCCCACCGCCGGTCGGGGGAATCGTGACGCTCCGGTTCCAGCAAGTGACCGCGACCGGAGTGCCATTCGCTGCGAGTTTTGCCGGAACGCGACCGAATGACGCTGCTACACTTCCCCTGCCACCGAAACCGGTCCAGGGCTGACCCCCTGCGTTACTGTCTGACGGCCCTTTCGCGGCCTCAATCCCGTGGTTCGGTCAAAGAGGGCTTCCGGTGGCGATCACTGCTGACCAGTTCTGGCGCTCAAACTACTACAACCACCCACCGCTAACAGATGAGATGGTTGCGGAGGCGGAGCGGCAACTTGGGGTCAAGCTACCGGCCGAATACGTCGCCCTGCTCCGCATCCAGAACGGTGGATACACCCACGGGTTCGGCTTCCCCATGAACCGACCGACGAAGTGGGCAGTCAACCATGTGCCACTCGACACGCTTTTTGGGATCGTCACTGACCCAGATCATCCCACAGCGCAGAACATCCTCCAGACGGCGTACATGACGCGGGAGTGGGGACTACCGCCGCGCCAGGTGTTACTCACGGGCGACGGGCACTGGTGGATTAGCCTCGACTACCGAACTGGCGAAGTGCCGTCAGTCGCGTGGCTGTACATCGACCTTGGCGAGGATATCCAGGTGGCCCCGTCGTTCGCGGCTTTCCTGGACGGCCTGTTGCCGGAGTCAACGTTTCCCGACGAATAAGACGTCCAACCCGCTGCCGCACCTGATTGGCGGGGCTTGTAGGTTTTCCACGACATGTCGCTCGCCGAGCCCCGCCAGCCAGATGCGAATGTTATTATCCACCCCAACGGGTCAGCGGATAATTGCTTAGGGCGTCAGCCCTGATGGCCGGCTATGACCTACTTCCGAAACTGCATCCGCAACTGCTTCAGCGCCGCATCGACGAGTAATTCGCCGCTGCCTTCTGCACAACGAGCGCTGATCACCTCGTAATTCCCCTGGGAGTACGCCACGCGAGTAGGCACATACCCGATGCTCCCGTTCGCCAGTTCTGCAATCATCGTTTGCCGGAATGGTGACCCCGCCTTGATTGCCAGACCCAGGTCGACGAAAATCTCGCCCGGCAGACTGACCCACGCGAGGTCGTCGCCGAGGCTGATCACCTGCACCTCGACGGTATGGGGCTTCCCCAACCGCGCTGCCACATCCGCGGCCTTGAAAGCCTGGACCTGATCGAGGAACTTGGGAGCCGGTTTCGTCCCAGCCTGCACGTCGGCGATCACCAGCTTGGCTGCGGCCAACTCGTCGGGAGTCACCGGAGCCAGGGGCAGTTCTACCTGTTCGCTTGTCACCCGCAGCGGGCCGTCGGCTGCGGGCTTGAGTCGGTCGAATGTCCGCAGCACCTCGGCAGCGAGCCGCGTGCCGATCCGGGCCGCTTCCCCATACCCCTTTTGGGGAGTGGCGGACTCGACGTTGATGTGGTTGATATCGCCGCAGGGGCCAGTCGTGAAGACGGTCACCGCATTGTCACCCTTGACGGCTCCGAGTGCCTGGGCGAGCGTTGCCGGGTAGTCGGCCGAGTAGTAGAGCCCGCCAACTGTGTCGAGGTGCATGGCGAAATTGACATACGTGGCTATCGGCTTCCCGTCTGTGGTCTCGATGGACACGACTGGGACACTCGGGTCCGTGGGGCCGGCAGGACGAACGATCTTCGGGTTCTTCTTCCCCGGGTTCCAACCGACCGACCCATCCTCCATGTGGAACCGCCGATTGAATGCGAGGCCGTCTTCTTTTCCCGTAGCGAACGACACCTTCGCAGGCTTGCGGCTGGCATCTGCGATCTGAACCGCCTCGGCGATTTTCGCGGGAAGCCCGTGGATGTAATCGCGAGCGATTTGTTGCCCCCCGCCAAGAGCGTCGGCCCGTGGCGACCCGTCCCACAGGATCGGTCCGGTGTGGGAGTGAGTCGCCGAGATCATCACGTTGCGGCCGGGAATGCCGGTCTGCTTCTCGACACGTTTTCGAGCCTCTTCGACGAGCCCCCGGGTAGTGGTGATGAGATCGAGAGCCACGAGTGCGACGCGGGTATCGTCTTTTTCGAGGACGAGTACCTTGGCGAAAAGCGGATCGTGAGTGCCCTCAGCCCCGCGGACCGAGTAGTACCCGGCCATCGGGCAACCGGGCGGCGGGGTGATATCAACTGTCGCCGCACCAGCGGTCAGGTCGGCCGCTCCGACGGGCAGGTGAAGGATCAGTGCGAGTGCGAGTACGGTGAGGAATCGCATGGGGGCTCCGGAGGGGGTGGGGGTTGAGGTTCTCTCCTCTCATCCTCATTCGCTCGGGTGGAACGGCATCCCCTCGGGTTGGATCAGGCTGACTGGATAGACCTCCCCGCCGCCCTCCAGGTAGGCGATCAGCGAGCGAACCTCCTCCCCTCGGAGCGGGTAACCGTCGATCTCGTCGAGCCGGACCCACGCTGCTCCAAGCGATTCCTCATCGGGCACGGTCTTCGGTGGAGTGTCGTCCGTTGGTTCGGCCAGATAGATCACCCGGACCCGGCTCCCCTCTGGCCAGGCCGAGTGCTCGACTCGGATCACGCCAGTGAGTCGGACCGGGATACCGGTCTCCTCCAGGGTCTCGCGGACCGCAGCGTCTGCCAGATGCTCGCCCGGTTCGACCCGACCGGCGGGGAGATACCACGCTTGCTCGTGCTTCTGCTCGTGGACAAGGAGGTAGCAATCGCCCTTGCGGACGACGACCACGGCGAAGAACCAGGTGGGGATGGGTTCACGGGGCACGGTAGGGTTCTCCGACCCGCGCGGCGGTCATTCGCCCCTCGCAGGGGATGGTGAGAAGGGCTCCTGTGTGGATGAACCGGCTACCGCACGGCGCTGTGCTGCTGCACGGCGGGCGAAGCCCTTCAGATAGTCGAGCTGGTCGGGCGAGATCGCGGACGCAGGAATCATCAGCATCGACCCGTTCAGGTGGAGGACAATCCAGGCTGTGCCGTTTTCGGTTCTGTAGACCTGGAAGATCCCTACCAGCGACAACCACTGCCGCTCATCGCCGACAAGCACACCGATGCGGTCGGCCTCGACAAGAACATCGACCGGTCGGGCCGGGCAGGCTGCGAGGTCCAGCAGGAAGACCAGGAATCGGCGCGAAAGGAGTGCGGGAAGCGGCAGCAGCAGGAGGAACGTTCCGGACACCACCGCGGCCAGGTAGGTGACAGCCACGGTGAATCCCAGACTTGCAGCCAGGCACGGAAGCCACGGAGCCAGTTCCACCGCCAGCCGTTGCCGCCGGCTCAGAGTATATCGCAGTTGGAACGGAACCTGAGACACCGCATCCCTCTCGACGGACCGGGCAGGTGCCAGGATACCACGCTCACACCGGGAGAACAGCGGTGACATCAATTTTGGTCGGAAGAGGGGCGTGTGTGCCCACGACGGTTCAAAATGGTATATGACGAAGAAACCCCCGCAAGTCGTTATTTTGCGGGGGTTTCGGGAGTTGGGGATCGAGGATTCAAACCTAGACTAACTGAGCCAGAGTCAGATTGGTCGGTCCCACCCCATCCACTTCAATCCCCGGCAAACGCTGCAGAAACCGCTTCCGGGAAAGGGTTTCGGAAAACTGCCCGGTAGTCACCGTTAGGCACCTCCAGTCACGAAAAGGTACCGCTTGGCGAAAAATTTTGCCGCTTTACTGTTGCCCTCCGAGCCGTCCACGGTTAGATTTTAACAATAATTGTCAACTGGCTGGCGCACATGATCTCTCCCCAGCCCACACTGCGTTACCTCTACTCAGCAGTTACGCTGTTGATGGGGTGGTGCTGTTTGACTGCGGGACGGGCATCAGCCGAGTGCGGCGATTACGTTACCCTCACAACTACCCCTCATCACTCTCCGCACGAGAGGCGTCAGGCCTCGACCCACAATCCCTCAAACTCTTCCCAACACCCACTCCAACACCCAATAGTGGACGGCTCTGCGGAGGTCGGAACACCGGTCCCATTCAAGTTGCCTTGCCACGGTCCCGGGTGTTCGCGTTCGCCAGCGAGCGAGTTTCCTCCACTGGTTCCGGTTTCACCGGTCAGCAGCCGAGCCAAGGAAGCGGCACAGCCGGTCCTTCCGTTCGACCACGGGTTCTTGGCCAGTTCTTCGTTCGATTGCGACCTCACTTCTTTGCGTCCGATTGATCGGGCCTCCTCGGTGTTCCACCCGCCTCGCCTCGACTGACCTGCCGTCACTCGTGTCTCTGACTCACTGCGTCTTGCGCTGACGTCTTCGGGTTCGCACTCTGTGCGTTTGCCGAAACGCATGATCGTGGTGTGTTTCCCTCCGTGACGGCTCCTCTCGTCTTCCCGAGTTGTCGTTTCCCGAGCAACGCAGTGCATCCAACGTTCTTGTCCGTGCGGGCGATTTTCATTCTCTTGTTCTCCTGATTAGTGAGGGTTTTCCCATGTTACGTACTTCTGTCCGGAAGGCCGGATTCACACTCATCGAACTGCTCGTCGTCATCGCAATCATTGCGATTCTCATCGGCCTCCTTCTGCCGGCGGTCCAAAAGGTCCGCGAGGCGGCAGCCCGGGCCAAGTGTCAGAACAACCTCAAGCAACTGGCACTCGCCTTTCACAACTACCAAAGCACCAACGGTAAATTCCCGCCCGTCTGCACCATCAGCTCCACCACGACCTCAAGCAGTTACTCGGCTTTCGCCTTGATCCTGCCCTTTATTGAGCAGAGCAACCTCAGTAATCTCATCAATTTTAATCAACCCTGGAGTACCCAGACGGCTGCGGCACAGTTCATGGTTCCCGTCTTCGCGTGCCCGAGCGAATTGAACTACACGTTTAACACCAACAGCAGCCCACCCAGTTGGCCCATCAACTATGCAGTGAATTGCGGTACCTGGTTCATTTTTAACCCCCCGACCGGGGCGGCGGGTGATGGGGCTTTCGCGGTTGATCAAAGCATGACATTCGCCAATATGACGGATGGCACGAGCAACACGTTAATGTTAGGCGAGGTGAAAGCCTATCAACCCGACCTGATCAACGCAGGAACTCCCAACACTTCCAACTACCCTCCGCCGACCAGCCCCACCGCTCTTGCCGGCTATGGCGGCACCTTCAACCCGACTCTTGGTCACAGCGAATGGCTCAACGGGATCATTCTCCAAACCGGGTTTACCACCACCTTCACGCCAAACACCATTTGCCCATACGTTGCGAATGGGCAGACGTACGATGTCGATTTCACCTCGTCCATCCTCGGACAGAACCTGACCAATCCGACCTATGTATCGTTCGAGTCCCGCAGTTATCACACCCAGTTGGTGAATGTGGCGCTGATGGATGGGTCGGTGCGAGCGGTTCCGAACTCGATTAGCCTGAGCACCTGGCAGGCCCTGGGGACAAGGGCAGGAGGGGAAGTCCTCGGCCCTGACTTCTGATCTCCATCGCATTAATGCCTCACACCATCGTGTTGGAAGGCCGAGTTTTCGGAGAGTCGCCCATTCCGCGTGATGCAATCACCCGTTCTTCCTGGACCGCGCCAGCACCTCATCGCTGGCGCAAGCTCGGCCAGAATGGTGAGAGAGCAGGAAGCGGCCAAAAATGGTGGGAAATGGTGAGGTTTTCGTCGGTCGGATGCTCTAGCAAAGAAGAAACCCCCGCAAGTCGTTATTTTGCGAGGGTTTCGGGAGTTGGGGATCTAGGATTCGAACCTAGACTAACTGAGTCAGAGTCAGAACCCACCGCGTTGCAACCCAATTCAGAACAGCAACTTACGCCGTCCAAATCTCCCGGGTGTAGTGCCGGGTGTAGTGCCCAGCAAAACGAAAGGGGAATCACCGATCCCAATCTGGCCCGAGTGGTCGAGGCGTGGCCCACGTTGCCCGATGCACTCCGGCGGGCCGTGCTGGCGCTCATAGGCACAAACGGTTAGTCGTAAGGAGCCGAATTTCATCGTCCCCATCGTCCCCACCGTCCCCTGACAGAACGGAATCCCCGTGATTCAAGGCAAATATTGATCGCACCAGGGGGGACGGTCCCGAGTTCGAGTGCTCATCAGGACCGTCCCCCCGATCGTCCCCCTGTACATCCGCAGACACCGTGAACCCCGAGACATGTCTACCGTTGTGCTCCCGGCCGCTGAGGGAACGTCGCGCCTTGTCGTGAAAACGCCGAACCCGTCCCCCAAATCCCCCAAAACTCAGTCCTGGCTCGGGGACAACCGGGGAGCCGGAACGCCATCCGACCTGACTCCATTCGCGGTAAGCCCTCCCGAATCGCTCTGGCGGCTCGTGCTGGGTGGTGAACGTAAACCCACCGATCGCTGAAGAACGGTTACGCATCAGCTGGATTCGGTATGGGATGTGCCGCCGCTAATAGTTTTCGGCCGAAACGTTTGATAGCAAGTCGAGGAACGCAGCCCCGTCGGTCACCATGTTGAGTTGATTGATCGGCGGCAGGGCGCCGTTGGTAAGGCGGCGGGCCGAACCAGAGCACATCTCGATCAGCTTCTTGATCGAGCGAGCGCCGTTGCGGTACTGGGGAACAAAGAGGATGGCGCGCAAGATGTCACGGTCGATTTTCGCCTCGCTCGTGTCGGACAGCTTCTGGATATCCGTGAGGATGCTGCGGACGACCACCGCGCGGCGGATCAGGTACAGGTCGTCGTCCGAGTCGGCCGGGTTCACCCCGACGATGTCCAGGTGACCCTTCAGCCGGCTCACAAAGTCCGGCCCTTTGGCCCGGCCGAACGCCTGAACCTGCGAATCTGTGCTCGGTCGGTTGCGCTGGCTGAAGTCAGCGTAGGTCGGGCTGGTGCCGCCTGCGAACACGAACACAGCGGTATGAACCGCCTTGTCGCGATACCGGCCGTCCTCCATCGGCGCGAGGAAGAATTTAAGCCATCCCCACTCTTCTTCTTGAAAGCGGGAGTCGAACTCGTCGAAGAACACGATCGGCACGCGTCCCTCGGCCCGCACGTCGACGATCTTCTGGAAGGCGTTATCCAGGTCAGCGGTGCTGCTAAACTGGGCCAAGTTGACCGGGTCGAGGATTTTCGGCCGGGTGACGTGGCCCTCGAATGTCCCGATCACTGCCTTGACAATGGACGACTTACCGGCTCCCGGCGGTCCGAACACTGCGAGCGACAGCGGAGTGTTCACGTTGGGGTTTTTCTTGGCGTCCTTTTCCTTGGTGGCGACATCGTCGAGATGCAACTTAATCAACTTGCGGACCTCGCGCACCCCCTCAATCTCCCGCCGGTCGACGAGGAACTGGCTGCCCAGCCGGTACACTGGGGCGGTCACCGGGGCAAACCGCGGGTCGGTCGCGAACGGGAACTCGATTTCCCGGCGGATGCGCACGCCGATACGACGACAAAGGGTTTCCAAGATCTGGGCAGCCTCACTGTCGAATTTCTCGAACTGAGCACGCTCTTGGCCGCGGAGTCTCCAAAACGCGACCAAATCCCTGTCGTTCTCCAACGGTTTCATCATGGATACGGCTTGAATTGCGGCTTTGGACGCCATCTCCTTCTGTTCTTTTGGGAGCGACGTGAGAGCATCGAAGGCATCGCGGGCTGCAGACATCAGAACTTTCTTGAGCTTCTGGCTGAGCACTTGCTCAGGGGGCGAGCCACTCGCGAGTGGTGCAATCCTCAGGAGTTTCTGATAATTCTCTTCCTCATTGAGACGGCCGTTGAGTAAATCTGTGATTGCGTCGGCGTAATCGCCGATTGTGGGCACTTGCTGGAGTAGCGACGCCGAGACACCGTGCCGGACGATCTGCCTAGCAACCTGTCCGATTCGCCCCTGAGTGGAGAAACTCAGCATTGACCACACCCGGTTGCGCAACGGTGGAATGGTGGCGCAAGCGATCGGGTGCAGATTGACTGTTCCAGGTGGGTCAGGTGGGTCAGGTGCGAACAATTGAGGATGAAAGGCCGTCAGCGACCGCGCGTCGTCGTTCTCCTCGTCGTCCTCGTCGTCGTCCTCGTCTTCCTCCTCGTCTTCCTCGTCTTCCTCCTCGTCTTCCTCGTCTTCCTCGTCTTCCTCCTCGTCCTCGTCGTCGTCCTCGTCGTCCTCGTCGTCACGCGCATCCTCAAGATCCTGATAACCAAGGTGAACGAGGCGCTGTACCGCACGGATCGCCTTGGGCAGTGATTCCCCGATCGTCGTTGGCAGGTCTTGAAGAACCGGTGATTCCTTTCGCTCGAGACAGACGCGGGTGAGGTTGCTGACGATCGACGCGACGAACAGCGAGGACTCGCCCAGAACCACGCCCTGCTTGTCGCGATCCGTCCACGTCGTGTCGTCCCGCTGGGGGTCGTAGTACAACTGGTAGTCCCACTCGCGTGCGCCCCGCTGGCTGATGTGCAGGGCGCCGCAGTACCCGAACCGTACAACCACCTGCGAGAACTCAAGCAGGCGCCGGAGTTGGGGCGACCGCCGCAACTCCGCGATGGTGTCCTGGGCTGTACTCTCCCACGACAGCCCCGAACTTATCGCTAGCTCCGACCCACCACTTCGGTCGCGGTCGCGGCCGTCCGGATATGAGCTGTCGCGGAGGTCGTTCACGTCCACGATCACGACCGTCCGCCGGCGGAGGTTTCGGTCGCTGAGCAGCACGCCCCAGAAGCTCATCGGCTCGACCTTGTCCAGTCGGGGTGGTGGCCCCGTGACCGAGCAAACTACGATTGGTTCGAGCGGAGTGCGTTTGAGTGCGGTTTGATTTTCGGGCGCGGCCGCGTAGCGTAGCCGGGATAGGAGCAGCACGAGTGCCTCTGCAACCATGTTTTCGCTGGTGGCAGTGGATTTCGACTCAATGTCAGCGGGATTGTGCCACGCCGCGATGCTCGGCTGGAGCGTCCGAGTGTCGGCCGAGTCCTTATCCCACTTTCCGTACCGCGACAGTTCGAGGTGCCGTATCGTCCCGCCGAGATCGTCGAACACGACGATATCGGGACAGTAGTCTAGACCCTTGCCAGGCGGGTCGAAGTACCCGGGCGGCAGTTTCTTACCCGGCTTCCACTCTGCCGGCGGTTTGGTGGGCGTTGAAAGCGCGCGATTGAGTTCGTCCGATGGAAGCGGGAGGAAGGTCTCCTCCAAGTCGAACGGCTTCGCTTCGACCAATCGGAGGCTCTCGGCTTTCGTCCCTGAAATAGGCTCCTCAAGTGTCGTCGAGCGGAGTTTCCACTCCATCTGTTCAAACCCGGTGTCCTTCTGGGCTCGCTCAAAGGAGAAGATTACAGGCTTCTCGTAGCTGTCCGATTCATCGCCAGCTGGTGGCTGACCTGCGGCTGGAGCTACCGCACCAGC
>PLDW01000325.1 GCA_003136315.1 Gemmataceae bacterium
GCGCACCAGAGGGATCTCACCCGATGATATCACAACCCGTCAGGAACGGGATGGAGAATTGGTCTGCGAAATGGAGGGTTGGGGTACACTTCTGCGAGTTTTGGTGAGGGTCGCAATCTCTCCATCGTACCCGAGGATCGGCGAGTGACCACATGCGAGCGATCGTCTTGTGGGAGCCATCCCAGCACCATCCCCACGTTTTACTTTTTCTCCCGTGGCGGTGGCGCGATTCGGCTGTTCCGTTCGTCCCGCATCCGGATGGCGCGTGCGAGTGTGGTCTGGGCCTCTTCGTAGTCCGGAATGACTCGCAGCGCATCACGACAGGCCCGGATCGCGGCGTCCGGNNTTGCGGGCATACGGCAACGCTTCCTTCGGCCTGCCACGACGGACCAGGCCAGCGGCCAGAAGGGTATTGGTGTAGGGGTCGTTTGGATCGAGTTCGTGCGCTTTCAGGTAGCACGCCACGGCCTCGCTTGGGGTATTCTGCTCCCAGTAGGCCCGTCCCAGGTGCCGCCAGGCGATCTTGCTGTGCGGGCGGACCGCGACGGCGGCCTGCGCCCACCGGAATTGCTGCCCGATCGTGTCCCGGGTGTCGTCCCGGGTCAATTCGTACATGGTGGTCATCGTCAAAAGCAGTCCGATTTCCCCCGGGTACTTCTGGACGGCCGGTAGAAGGATCGCTTCCCGGTGGTCGAGTCGGACATACGGGAGCCCCCCGAGGACGGCAGCGAACCGGACCGGNNCGGGGTCGAGAGCGGTCAGGATTCTCCGCACTTCCGGGGTCGGAGCGGCTGAGTACCAGCGGTCCAGGCCAAACAGAAGTCGCTCCCGGATCACCGACTCATTCACCCGTCGGACAACCTCGGTGAGGTCCGTCATACCGGGGACGATCCCGAATTTTTTGAACGCGGCCGCCCAGACTGTCCGNNTGGAGTTCGTCGGCCTGATCCAGATCGAGGGAGGTCTGGTAGTCGAGTCGGCAACGCGCGAGCCGCGCTGCCAGGTGTTCGGCCCCTCCCTCGGCGGCCCGTCGCTCCGCCTGCGTCAGAGGGATTGCTGCCCGCCAGCTATCATCGTCTCGGAGTGCGGCCTCGGCCTGATCGAGAAGCAACTCGATCGCCTGGGCGTTCCGCGCCAGCCGCTCTTTCTCGATCTGAGCCCGCCGTTCTTTCTCGACCTGCTGGCGGAAGGCGTCAACCTTCCGCTCATTCTCGATCCGGGCCAACTCCGCTTGCTGCTTTTGCTCCAGTCGTTCCTTCTCGACCTGCTGGCGGAGAGCTTCGGCCTGCCGCTCGGCATCGATCCGGGCCAACTCCGCACGCTGCTTTTGCTCCAGTCGTTCAGTCTCGATCTGCTGGCGGAGGGCGTCGGCTTGCCGCTCGGCATCGATCCGGGCCAACTCGGCTCGCTGCTCTTGCTCCATTCGCTCCTTCTCGGCCTTCCGCTCGGTCGCCTGTTTATCCTGCCACCACGCGCCGATCCCAACGCCGAAGACCAGCAACACCCCGGTCGCGGCCAAAGCGAGTTGCACCCGTCGCCGTTTCCGCCCTTCGGCCGCTTTCACCTCGGCTGCGCGCAGATCCCCCTCGGCCCGGACCCGATCCAACTCCGCACGCTTGGCCCGCTCGATGGCTGCGGCACGGAGGCTGGCCACCGCCTCCGCCACTTCTCCCCCGTCGGATGGCCGGTCGTCTTTCTCCACCGCCATGCACTTGACACAGAGGGAGACCAACTCCGGGTCTGCCCCGCACGCAGCCAACCGGGTGAAGGCATCCTCCAACTTCCCCCGTGCAGCCATCTGGCGGGTGGACTCGGCATCGACCCCCAGATACGGCGGCTTTCCGGTCAGGATCACACAGAGGATTGCTCCGAGCCCGAACACGTCGCTACGGGCATCGATCTGGTCGACCGCTCCGATCGCCTGCTCGGGAGGCATGAAGGCCGGGGTTCCCATGATGCTCCCGGCCCGCGTCACCACCCCCGGATCTCGCGATGTGTAAATCTCGGTGAGGGGTGCGGTGATGTCCATCCCGTCGGACTCCTCGGCCTGGGTCCGTTCCAGGCCCAGTCGGCCCGACTCACCGAAGACCTTGGCGAGTCCCCAGTCCATCACCTGGACCTCGCCAAACGCCCCCACCATGATATTCGCCGGTTTCAGATCTCGATGAATCACCCGGCGGTTGTGAGCGTAAGCGATCGTTTGGGCAATCTGTTCGAAAACGGCTAGCAACCGGGATGGGTCGGGCCGCTCACCGGCCAGGATGTCGGCCAGGGTCTGGCCCTTGATCAGCTTCATGGCGATGAACGGGCGGCCGTCGGTAAGCGTCCCGAGGTCGTGAACGGGCGGGATTCCGGGGTGCTGGAGTTGGCCGGTAATCCGTGCTTCGTCGATGAACCGGGAGGAGGTCCGGGGGAAGTTCTGAAGGTCCAGCCGAAGAACCTTGATCGCGACCTCCCGATTCAGGCTGCGGTCGTGGGCAGCAAACACTTCGCCCATTCCACCACGGGCGATCGCATCGTGCAGGTCGTATCGGTCGGTGGAGCCGGCCGGCATAGTGAGCGGAGCGGTGGGTGTACCGGGAAACGTGCCTGTTGGACGCCGGGAGGCGGACAGGCGAGTCGCGCCAGACGAATCTGCGGGCCGATCCTCGGGTGCAAGAGTCAGGGTGGGGTTTTCGTGGTCGACCGGCTCGTGGTCGGCCGTCGGAGCCGGGACCGAGGCGTCGGCTGGGATCGACGACCGGCTTGGAGCGTCAGATGGGGGGGACACAAGGCACCTCCGGACAGAGATACCGTGGGATGATAACACAAGCCGGAGCGTAACGGGATGGGGAAATGGTCTGAGAAATGGGGAGTTGGAGGTTTCCGACGGAATGGTTGGCCTGGTGTAGGGAGGGACCAGCGGGTGACCGATCCACTGCGCCCACTCGATCGTTGGGGTCACTTCACCCGGCTGCTCCAGACACCCATTCGGGTCCGAGCGGGACGGCCGGGGGGGCCGGAGTGGTCGGGGGGGAGTGGTTGGCCAGGGCGTCCCGGTCAATCCCCTTCTTCTTGATCTTGGTGTGGAGCGTGTCCCGGCTCATTCCGAGGAGTTTGGCCGCGTGGCTGACGTTCCCGCCAGTCTGGAGCAGAGCCCGACGGATGGCCCAGGTCTCGATCTCGTCCATATCCAGGCTGGGCGGCAGGTCGACGGCCGGTGACGACGGTACTGCTGCCGCGAGTTCCGTCATCCCAGTGAGCGGGACCGCGTCGGCGTCCAGCAGGTCGTTCTCGCTCATCACCGCAGTGCTCTCGATCACAGCTCGCAACTGGCGGACGTTCCCGGGCCAGCCGTAGGCCTGGAGTTTCCGCATTGCGGCAGGGGTCAGTCGAAAGTTCCGCCGGCACTCGGCCGACACCTTGGCCAGAAAGAATCCGGCCAGTTCGGGGATGTCTTCGGGGTGTTCACGCAGTGGTGGAACCCGGATCTGGATCACCTTGAGCCGGAAGAACAAGTCTTGCCGGAACCGCCCGGCCTTGACGTCCCGTTCGAGATCCCGATGCGTCGCGGCGACGATCCGGACATCCACTTTCATGTCCTGAGTGGACCCGACCGGGCGAAATGCTTTGCCCTCGATGACACGCAGCAGCTTGGCCTGGCAGTCCAGGGAGAGTTCCCCGACTTCGTCCAGAAACAGGGTTCCCTCGTCGGCCTGTTGGAACAATCCGGGGTGGTCGCGATCCGCCCCGCTGAATGCCCCCTTCTTGTACCCGAAGAGTTCGGCCTCAAGCAGTGTCGGAGCAATGGCTGCGCAGTTCACCACGACCAGGGGGCCATCCGCCCGACGGCTGTTCCGGTGCGTCGCCAGAGCGACCAGTTCCTTCCCCGAGCCGCTCTCCCCATGAACCAGAACGGTATAGGACTGAGGGGCGGCCCGGAAGATCTGTTGGCGGAGGACGATCACCGCCGAGCTTTCGCCGATGATCTCGTCTGCGGCCGGGGTGTGGGTACGCAGCCGGCTGTTCTCGGCCTCCAGGGTCCGCCGGGTGCGGTGGATCTCCAGCCCGTGAGCCAGATACCCGGCGACTGCCTCAATGAACCGCACGTCCCGCTCTTCGAACGCTCGGGCGGAGCGGTACACATGCAGCGCTGCGAATGACGACCCGGACGCCTTGAGCGGGATGCAGATCGCGTCGGTGAACGACGACAGGCTGTCGGTCGGGGGGTGGGCCGAGGTTAGATCCGGGAACAGCCAGACGGTCTTGCCGGTCTGGGACGCCCGTTGAGTCAATCGCCGACTGAGCTGCAGATCAACTGACACCGACTCAGGCATCAGCACTTTCGGGGTCGGGTCATCCGGGTCGAAGCTCAAATAGCCGGTAAGGCGGGCGGTCGTCTGGTGAAGGATGGTCCGGAGGGCAAGGGCGATCAGGTCGTGAGGGGTCTGGGCCTCGACCGCCCCGGCCATGAACTTGCACAGAGCGGTCAACTCGTCCACCCGCAGTTGTTTAGCCGACTCCTCGGGGGGTGGGTCATCGGGAAACGGCCGACCGAGCGGATGTTCGTGGATCTTGGTCGCGCCGTTTTGGCTCGCGGCCGATGGGCGGGCGGGAACCTGAAGAGTGGGCGGAGCAATCAGTGGGGACGGGTTAGGCCGCACCCCCACTCGGACATCGGTGGAGAATCGCAGGATCACTTCCCCGATCTTGATCTTCCGCCCATCGGTCAACTCGACTGCCCCGCTCACCTTACTCCCGTCCAGTCGGGTGCCGTTGAGCCCGAAATCTCGGAGGTGCCAACGACCCTCCTCGTAGTAGATCTTGGCGTGCAGCCGGGAGGCGAGTTCGTCTCGGAGAATAAACGTGTTGTCCCGACTCCTGCCAAGTGTCACAGGGTGGCCAGGGGAGAGATCGAGGGCGGGGGGCAGGCAATCACCGGCCTCGACAGTGAGTCTCGCACGCATACGCCGGGGTCGCTCCGCGCAGGGCCGGCCACGATTCGGGGGGAACGCACTCCCCGAATCGAGTCCCGACCAACCGACCGATAGTTAGGAAAACTTTAGCACGCGAAATTCCCGGCGGACGGCCGCGCGGGAGGGTTACCGGTAGGTGGGAGAAGGGGTAAGGTAGCCGGCACCCCCTCGGACTCGTTCCCATGAGGGAAGACGAGACAGGGGGGCAATTCGATGGACAAAAAGTCATGCAATACCGATTTGAAGGCCGGGCCTACGTGCTGGGCGACAACATCGACACCGATCAAATGATCCCGGCCCAGTATCTGACGTACAATCCCTCGATTCCGGCCGAATTCAAAATGTTTGGGAAATATGCCCTGAGCGGAGTTCCGGACGACGTGGCTGGGCTGCCCAAGGGACACGTCCCTTTTCATGGACCCGGCGACGAGTTCATCTCTCCCTACCAAATTCTCATCGGCGGGAAAAACTTCGGCTGTGGCTCAAGTCGGGAACATGCCCCGATCGCTCTGGCTGCCGCCGGAATTGTTGCTGTTGTGGCCGAATTTTACGCTCGAATTTTTTACCGCAACTCGGTCAACGGTGGTTACCTGATCCCGCTCGAAACGAAGGCCCGACTGGTCGATGTGGTTTGTACCGGTGACAACCTCGTCATTGATATCCGGACATCAAAACTCACCAACACCACCACCGGCGACTCCTGGGAGCTGCTCCCACTTGGCGAGGTCGCCCCGATCCTGGAGGCCGGCGGCCTGTTCCCCTACGCCCAGCGTGTCGGAATGCTGGCGAAGTGAGTTGAGTATTGTCGGATTGAGTGTTGAGTATCTAGCTAGGCGAGAACGCGACCTGAATCGAGGGATCGGCCAGGGCGGCGGAGGCGAAGAAGATGAGGAAGAGAGTTAGGATCTGGTTCAGGATAACTTCCCGAATCCGTTATAGTGGAACCAGCACGGTACTGCTGTATTCATGCCCACTCAAAGCAGTGGGCATGGCACCCGTGACCCGGCGTGAGTGGCAAGCGGGATCTCTCGAACAGTTGCCGGGTGCCATGCCCACTGCTTTGAGTGGGCATGTTCGGGAAGTTATCCTGGACCATATCCTTAGACGGATCATGGCGCGACGGTAACCGTTTTTATGGCATCGGCAACGAGGATCACCATTTTCCGCAACGATGATCAACGCCCACGGACTGCAAACCTAGACGATGCCCAACTGATACCTATAGCACACTCAGGCAGCCTATTCTCACTCAGACAGGCACGATTGTTCGCTCGCGTCTTGTAGTTGCGCTCAGCTGCCGATGCACGCGGTTGGACTTCGCTCGCGGGGCCTGCCTGGCCTGGAAAGCCAGACGCCAAATCAAGGATCGAGTTCATGAACATTACGACAATTCGCTTGCGTTGGTTGTACATGCGCGGCGTCTTCTGGTGGATGGGGCTGGCGTTCACGCTGATCGGCACAGCAGTTCTCCTGGTCGTCTTCACCTTATGGCAGGGCGAAGAAGGCTTCGCGGCGAACGCTCTTCAGGTTGGCGCCAAGGTCACGGGCAAGAAGACACACATCGAGAAGACGGGCAAGAAGGGGACGACTCCACGGACCGCATACCTTCTGGTGTACACGTACCAGGATTCCGCCCGACAGGAACACGAAGGCAGTGCCGAGGTTTCCGCCCAGACCTGGGGCGACACAAAAAGCGGGGACGACCTGACCATTGAATATGATCGCACGAACCCGGCGAGTAGTCGGCTGGCCGGTAGCGAGAAGAGGATCCGGTGGGGACTGTGGGGAATGACCGGACTCGGTTCTCTCTTTGCCACGGCGGGGGTCCTGATGGCAGGGAGTGTGTGGATTGCGTCGGGGCGACGGGTCCAGCGGATTCGGACGGGGATGCCGGCAGTGGGGGTTGTCGAGGCTGTCGTCGAAAATGATTCAGCCCTGAAGGTCCCCAACACCTACCGGGTGCTGTACCAGTTCACAGATGAACGGAACGCGACCTGGAAAGGCCGCGGTCCACCACAAGCGTGGTCCCGGACCGGTCGTTGGAAAGCGGGAGACGTCATCCTCGTGCTTTACGACCCGCAGAACCCCGACCGGAACGAGGCAGACCTGTTCGAGGTCCGTTCGGAGGAGCTTGCGGCACTTCAGGAACAGACGGAGGGGGATGCCGCAACGGATTGAAGCGGCGGTGTCGAGGAGAGGAGCCACTTCTGGGTCAGCCTGTATGGCCCGCAGACTCGCTGAACTGCTAAACAGTCCGTTGACGCCAAGGGCTCTCGACCGTTTGTTGTCTCCCGATCGACCTCGGCTGCTTCCTGGTGTACAACCTCCTCCAGGTATGGGTTCTTGCACCCACGGGAACAATCACACCTTCACGACGCACGTCGCAGCGCTTAGCTGGGGATCGGACGCAGCCCTACCCCCGGCGGCGTAGGCGAGCACACCAACGACACGACCACGGCAGACCCGTCCGCTCTGGACCAAGGGGTGTCCACCAACGGTGGTGTCCCCTGTCGTTCGCGTTTGCCCGCCGGGTGTCGCTGCGCTCAACCCCCGGCTACACGCTTCGACCCCGCTGGGTCGACTGGCGGTTGGGACGGGGAACTATCCGGGCCCGACCGGTTACCCCCTATTCGAACCTCATCCGGATCAAGGCGGCCGCTCCGCCGCCCTCGATCACCTCGGTCGCACCGTCGCGGGTCAGCCAGTCGGCGAACAGGATCGTCACGGGTTCGTCGCGGAACGGACGAGTGTCGAGTGGTGAGAAGTCGAACGTCAACTCCCCCTCGGCAGCAAGCGGCACCTTCGGCCGATGGCTGAGTTTCACGACCTTCTGGTAACCGGGCAAGTAATACAGCAGGCGAAGGTAGCCGCCTGGCCTCGGCGGAGAGGAGAAGCGATATTTGACCGTGCCCGTGAACGGTTGATGAGAGGTAATATGGTCATCCCTATCGATTCGGAGGTCGGACAGTTCAACCGTCAGCCGAGCCCGAAAGGTCTTGGGTGAGCTTGCAATGGGTGTAAACAGCATTCCACGCTCGGTGATCCCAATCGCAACGGAGTCCTCCTGTTTCAATACGAACTGGTGTAACACGCGACCGCGCGCCACCAGAAACGTGGTTTGACCAGATTTCACCATCCCTGGTCCGAGGCGCAGAAGGAACCCATTAGGGCATCGGGGGAGATGTTTTTCGACCCCGTAGGCGATGTCCTGAACAATGGCGTGCTGGGGACCCCAGACGTTATTCTCGCGCACCCAGCCGACCAGTTGGTCGGCTGAGTGGCGGACCTGGGCAGTCTTTTGTTCGGTCGTCGCGAGGGCGTCGGGTCCAGCGTCTCGGGGCATCGGTGCGAGTTCGAGTTGCTTCGGGCATAGCGGGAGCGCGTCCGCGACAGGCAGCGGTTCCAGGGAAGGGGGGCGAGATGTCAGACCAAAGGGAACGGCAACCGCTGCCGTGATCACGACGACAATTGTCGCCAGTCCAATCGAACGCAAACGCAGGGACCGGGGTTGGGGCGGTTGCGTTGCGGCGGCAAGCTCGGCGGCAAGTTCGGCAGGCGTCATGTACCGTTCGGTTGGTCGCTTTGAAAGAAGTCGCCCCAGGATGGCCGCTACCCTGGGAGGCACGTCCGGACACGATGCGCGGATCGGCGGCGGTGGGGTGTCCTGGTGCGCCAGCAGCGCCTGGAGCGGGGTCGCGGCGAGGAATGGTGGCCGGCCCGTGAGCAGGAAATGCAGGGTGCATCCAAGCGAATAGAGGTCGGCGCGGGTGTCCGCAGAGTCGGGCTCGCGGCCTTGCTCGGGAGCCATGTAATCCGGCGTCCCGAGGGCATGGGAGGTCGCCTCCGCTCCACCACCCGCCTCCACAACCAGCCTCGACAGCCCGAAATCGACCACCTTGACTGTCCCACCGCGGGTCAGCAGCAGGTTCCCAGGCTTCACGTCGCGGTGGACGATCCCACACTCGTAGGCGTGGTGTAGCCCCAGCGCCGCCTGTTCGATCAGCCGACAGGCCTCGGCTGGTGGGAGCGGGCCGCGCCGGCGAACCAAGGCGTCGAGCGCCTCGCCGTCCACGTACTCCATTACCAGAAAGTGTCGATCGCCGGCCTGGTCGGCGTCAAATGCGGCCACCACGTTTGGGTGATTCAACCGGGCCAGGGTCTTAACCTCGCTGGCAAAGCGGTCGGCAAAGCCCGGGCAGCCGGTCAACCGGTCGTGGAGAACCTTCAGCGCGACGATCCGGTCAAGAGGAAGCTGAAGGGCGCGGTAGACGACCCCCATCCCCCCAGAACCGATCCGGCCCAGGAGGCGATAGCGTGGGTGCCCGAGAAACTCCGAGGGGGTTTCTTCCGGCGTGGGCGTGTCGAGCGACTGAGGGCCGTCTCCGAGGGGAGTCGGCCTCATGGCCGCGGTTCGGATCAGCGCGGCCAGGTCGTCTTCGGGGAGCCGTTCCAGCGCGCGGCAACAGTCCGGGCAGCCAGTTACATGCCGCTCGATCGCCTCGTGCTCGGCCTTGCGAAGCTGTCCGGCATCGAATGCCACGAGTAGGTCGGGGGTGGGATGCATCGACTCTCCGGAACAGATGGAAGGAACCGACGACCAGGATCGCACTGGTCGCCGATCACTCTGGAGCGGGCGAACGAACCCACCTGGCCTGTCGGTTAACGGGGAACCAGCCAGCAATCGTCCAAGGTGATCTCTCGTTGCTTGTACGACTGGTAGACACCAGACACCACCACGATGTCTCCCGCTTTCACCTTCGCCAGGCGGTCCTTCCAGTCTGGGCTGAAGGTGGAGACCACGCTGAACCCCACAGCAGCCTTGTTCTTGCTGGTCTTGGGGACCGTGAAAGTGATTCGGCCATCGCCGACCGAGTCCACCTTGGCCGTCAGGGTGATGGTTTTACCCTTGAACGTTGCGTCCGCCTTGTCCGCGCTTTCCGCGAACTGTCCGGTGAAGTTCGAGAAGTTGAGAATGTTGGCGGGCTGCGACTTCGCGACGCGGCAGTCGTTCAGTGTCACGACCCCGGTTCCGTTCGCAATCCCATGCATCTCGATTTCGGCCCCCCGGCCAGCCTTCAGCACAACCGCGAACGGTTCGGCGGTCAAGAGGCAGAGGATGAATTTGTCGCCCGCGGGTACCGTCAGCGTCACGCTGCCCCCGGTGGGTGAGGTGGAGGGGTCCGCCACCCCGACAATTCCTTTGACCAGTATCAGTTTGTCCTCGTACTTCGCGGCGTCCTTGATCAACTCCTGCACGGTCAGTTTCGCAACGGGCTCGGGTGCCTCGGATTTCGACCGGCCGACAAAGCGACACCGAGTCAGTTTCCCACCCAACTGCGGGCGGTGTTCGTACAGGCCCATGATCTCGTAGCGGACACCGTCCTCGAGCTTCGGCACCTTGGCCCAGTCATCCTTCTTGAATGCGCCGGTCGAGTCGCTCCGGCCGTTGTCCCCGCGGAGTTCGACGGTGGTCTCGACCCGGCCGTCGGGGTAGTTCGTGGTGAAGGGATTCAGCAAACGGGCAATCACCACAACACACTTGCCACTATACTTCTCGCCGTCCTTGAATAGGATGTCGGCCGGGAGGGTGGCGACCGGCGGAGGGAGTTCGTCCGACTCGGTCCCGCCTGGACCGGCGCTGCCGGTTGATCGACGGAACTTGACCCACTCCTTGGTGCCAGCCGCGGAAACCTCCAGGTGGTCGGCATCGATCACCCGGATGTGGAAACCCATTACCTCCTCTTTCTCGCTCGCCTCCACCTTCCCGCCAAGGCCCTTCATCTCGGTGACAGTCACGTTCATCCCCAACAGTCCGTCACCGGGCGAACGGGCCATGTGCCATCGGCCACTCATCGACGCCCCAAGCATGATGGTGCCGACGAAGCGTTTGTCATTCGAGTCCAGTTCCAGCCGGGTGAATGGGAATTTGCGTAGCAACTCCGAGGGGTTCGCGGTCGGATCGTCACGCTCCCATGTCCCGGCAACCCGATCGGCCGCCTGGCTGGCGGTGTAGGCGAGATACCCGATCACCCCCGCCCCGATCAGCACGAGAAGCAGGAACCCGCCGCACCCGTACAGCCCGAGTTTGAACGCCAGTGAACGCTTCTTCCGGGGTCGCGAAGGCGGGTCGTCCGCACGCTTGCTCCGACCCTCGTCGGCTTTGTCGAGTTCGTCGGAGTGGGGGCGTTTGTTGGTCGGTTGGTCTTCAGGGGGTTCGACGGGCGGCGATGGAGACGCCGCGACCTCCGATTTCCGTCCGGAACGGGGCTCGGGGGTGTCCTCAAGGTCGGGGGTCAGAGCGGGCGGGATGGGCACCACCGCGGCCGGCACGGTGATCACCGCCTGACATGCGGAGCAACGAGCCCGCTTTCCAGCGGCTTCGTCTCCCACGCGAATTCGTTTTCCACAGTCGCACATCATGAGGATCGGCATCACAAACTCCGGTGAACGAGTAGAGTTCACCGTGAAAGAGCAGATCCCGGCGATTCATTTCAGAGAAACTCGACAGTTAATCGATTAGCCCCTCAGCTTCCCTGCGGAACCGATTCAGCACCCGACTCTTGGCGATCCGTACGGCGTTTGGGGTAATGCCAAGCCGGTCCGCGACATCGCTCGTCGGCAGGTCTTCGAGGACGAGTAGCCGAAACGCTTGCCAGGTGGCCGGTTCGAACTCGGGTTCGATCAACTCCAGGAGCCGCCGGGCAACGTGCCGATCGTGTTCCTCGTCCCAGATCCGACTCAGGTTACTGGACGGGTCTTCGAGTTGTGCGAGAACGGGTTCGGGGTCCAACCCGCTTGAGCGGTCTCTGGCCCGCCAGAAGTTGCGGAGCCGGTTGACGGTCACCGTCCGCAGCCAGCGGCGGAAGGCACCGCGACGGAAATCATGCTGAAAGCCGGGAAGTTCGCGGACAATCGCGGCGAGTACCTCCTGGGCGACGTCATCGACGTCCGAGGGCTGCAACCCATAGCGGACCACCCACGCCCGGATCAATGGGGTGTACAGGTCCAGGAGTCTGCGCCAGGAAGTTGGGTCCGGGTGGGTGCGAAGCCGTTCGAGCAAGCTGACGGGAGTTTCGCTCACGGCGGGGGAGTTGGCTCGTGTGTCGTTGGGCGGCGATAGGATCAGTTTCGGCAGGGTGCGACGCGGCGTCAAGTTCACCGTCCGTTGCGTCGCTTCCCGTTCAAAATCGGGCAAGGTTCAGATCGTTGTCGAGTGCCGCCCGGCACGAGCACAGATCCGCCACCGTTGAACCCCGTAGCGATCAGGCCGCCTTGACTTCAACTTTTGGGTAGTGGCTTATGCCAGTGTTGATCGCTCCACCAACTCTCGCTGGGTCCACGGGCGGGATTCGAGCCCGGCAGCAACGGCTGGCGTCGTCTTCAGAGTCATATGAATCCGACCAAAGTTAAACCAAGCGAAGTGAAGAGCCATTGTTGCCCGATGGTTCTCCCATTTCTTGCTAAACGCATTCGTCAGCCGGGTCATGCGTCGGTCTTGCATCCGCACCGTTAGGTTGCCCCGTTCAACGTGACTCGTGCAAATCTGGGCCGGGTCGGGGTTGCCACAACACACTGTTTTGATTGTACCATTCACTTCGCCCGGGAAGTACCGGTGCTCATCAGCCTTGGTGGCGTGCTGATGACATAGTCCAAGATCCTTTAAACTCGTGAGAACACCAGAGGATCTAAGGAACCGTAATCATCAGAGCGTTGTCCACTCTGAAACAATATTAGAAAATATCGTGTTGGTGCTGGCGGAGACCTACCCCCAGCAATCGGAGGGTCGGGAGAGGCGTCGGGCATAACTACGCCATTCGGCAGGGTGGGGTTTGAGGGGCTACTTTAGTCACCTCAAGCAAGGGCGTCAACACCCAACAGAAGTGGCTTTGCTATTTACCCCATCTTACATTCGCTGCCTTTCGCGCTGCCGCAACCCGCTGTTCTTGCGTCATTTTTACAGCCCGCGCCTTCCCGCCCTTTAGCCCACCTTTTCGACCCAGCGCAACCGCAGCCGGATCTTTCCCATCGACAGGAGGTGGGGTAGTCTGGGGTGTCGGTTCCCCGACAATGGCCTGGATAACGCCAAACGCGGTTAGATTCGGGTCGGGGAGCTTCGGTTTGCGTGAGCGGTTTAGCATACCAGTATTATCCATTGCTGGTTGCCTACTGGCAAGCTGAATCCCCGTCCGGAGCCGGAGAGCCGGACCGGACGACCCGACCTGTGGGTCGGCTGGTGACGCTCTTCCCGATCGGTTAGGCTTTCCTGCCTGTTGTGAGGATCACCCAGGGAGGGGTCACAATGTCTGGGGCCGCGCGAGCCGGGTTGGTGGTGGCTCTTCTTGTGCCGCCGGGTGTCTTCCTGGCGTCAGCGGCGGAATTCCGGTCGGCCAACAGTGTCAGCCACGACGAGACGTTCTACCTGACTGCCGGTAAGGCCATTTTCGCTCGCAACGATTTCGATCCTTGCGCTCAATACGGAGTCGCCCCGCTCCCCGTACTCCTGGAGTACAGCCCGGCGATCCTGACTCGTGGCGATCAGGTCTCGGATAAGGTCTGGGGGTCGACCCCGGAGGATCCGGCGTCCGTGGACCTGGCCCGTGCTACCACGGCTCTCGTCGTCGGGGTGCCGCTCCTCGTTTTTGTCGCGTTGTGGGCCTTCCGGCAGACGGGTTCGGTCGTCGCGGCTGGTGCGACGGGGTTCCTCGTCGCTCTCTCGCCGATGGTTTCGGCTCATGCCTCCGTGGCAACCACCGATGTCTGCTTCACCCTCCTGTTTCTGGCCGCCCTCCTCGCGATCGGAGCGCACGCAGCCTGTCCCACGGCCTGGCGATTCCTGCTTGCCGGAGGACTCGTGGGACTGGCGCTTTCCGCGAAATATACGGGGTTGGTTCTCCTCCCGGTCGGATACCTGGTGGGTGTGATCGCCGATTTCCGATGCTCCCTGCCCATCCCCGCACGATTGGCGCGATTGGTGATGGTCCATCCCGCTCGACAGCTCGGGCTCGCGGTCGTGGCTGTGTTGGTCGCCTGGGCGATCACGGGGTTCGAGGTCTCCCCGGTACCGATCTCGGCCCAGCCAGCGAGTGCGGTTCCAGCGGGGACAGGGATTCGCTCGGTCCTGGGGGACGGATCGGTCGCGGACCTGGCCATCAATCTGGGCCACCGACTCCACCTCCCGAGTCCGATTGTGGGGGCGTATCGACAGTACGCGATGGCTGCGGAGAGAACCTCGCCGACCTACCCCACGCAGTTGTTCGGGCAGGTGTACCCTACCGGGCATCGTCTCTATTACGTTTGGGCAATTATCCTGAAGAGTACACCGGCAGAACTTGTACTGTTCGTTGTGGCCGGCATCGGTGTCGTTGCCAGTTGTCGGTACGGGTTGAGCCGAGTGGGACGGTCGTGGGTTCCTGTTGTCGTCGGGGTTGGAACACTTCTGGTTCTGTTCAGCTTCTCCACAAAACAGTTCGGGCTGCGCTATCTTCTGCCAATCTATCCCACAGTCGTCGTGATTGCGGTGACCGGATTGCACACCCAGCTTGGTCATCGACCGGCGGTGTTTGCAGTGACACTGACGGGGTTGATCGGCTGGCAAGCCGTGTCGGCGATTGCCGCGAGTCCGTACTCTCTGTCGTATGTCAACGAGATCGCCGGTGGACCAGGGCATGGACAGGAGTCTCTGGGGAATTCGGATGTGGACTGGGGCCAGGGGTTGATCGCCCTGGGGGAGTTCCTGGATCGGGAGGGGGAGTCGGCGGTGTTGGTTCGGGTGTTGGGCACCACTCCCCCAGTCGCATATGGAGTCCACGTTCTCCCGTGGCAATCTTACCCCGCTTCCCCCTGTCGCTACATCGCGGTCGGCGCGACGATGCTTCACCGGAACCCCGCTCTGGATCCCCGAGTCTGGCCGTTCCGCGGCCTTGTCCCTGTTGCAGTGGTAGGTGGGTCGATCCTGGTCTTCGACACGTCCGACCCAGCCGTCTGGCAAGCGTACTTGTGTGGGAATGAACGACATCGCGCGCTGGCCTCCAGAGCGACTGAGCCGCGATGAGCCGAGAATTGTTCGAATTCGCGCGGAGTGCGGCCAGAACGCAGTCAGAACCGGGTTCGAGCCCCAGGCTGACCCCCCGTGCCCAGAAACCGGGAGTCCGGGTTCCCGGGATAAACTGGGATGGTGCGGTAGTCGTTGTTGGCGGAAGCACAGTCAATTCGACCGCGTTCGAGACCCATCTTGCCAACCAAATCCTTCCTCTCGACTGCCCGGAGTGTGGCTCAAGTCGCACCGGCTCACGGCCCGATACTGGCGAAACCGGTGATTCTGCTGTGTGTAGATCATTTTCCGAGGAGGGGGCTCCGATGCGGGTCGGGATCGCGCGAGCGGCCATTTCCACTGCCCTGGTGGTGGTCGGATACTTCGGGCTCACGGCCTGCCGGATCGCCTGGGCAGCTCCCAACAATGAGGCCGAGAGTGCCGCTGCGGACCCGCTCGTGACCGAGGCCCGGACGTTCTCCGTGAAAGTCGACGGCAAACCGGCTGGGACGTTCACCATCACCTCGAAACCCGATGATGCAGCCGCAACCATAACGGTCTCCGCCGTCGCCGACATCCAGATCCGCAAGGGGCCATTCACTTACAAGTATTCACTACGGAGTTCGGAAACCTGGAAGGGTGACCGGGTCACTGCGCTGGATTCGACCGCGAACGATGACGGGAAACGGCACTCCGTGAAGGCGACAGCCGCGGATGGCGGTTTGACGGTCACAGCTAACGGTCGAGTTCGGGCGGGTCGTGCTGATGTCCTTACAACGACCGGGTGGCGAGGACCTGACCCGAAGGCCCGCGACGTGAATCTACTCGACACCGAGGACGGATCGGAAACGGTGGTGCAGGTGCAGACCCTCGGCGCGTGTCAGGTGGCGATCAATGGGCAGATCGTGGACGGACAGAGGTATCGGCTGACCGGCAAGGGAGTAGACACCGAATGGTGGTTCGATGCGACTGGCCGCCCGATTCACCAGCGGATGATCTGGGACGGCCACAAGGTTGTGATGGATCTGACCGGTGTATCGAAGTAACTCGCTGTTGCGAGCCCGAAGAATAACGACTTACGGAAGCGCGGAATGGCCCTGGAACGAAGTGTCGAGAGACGAGATCTTGGGGTTGACAGCGCTTCGGGTGGGCCTTATATGCTCGCCCAGATCGATCCGAAAAATGGGGGGGAAGCCATGCGAATCACATGGTTGATGCTTGCTTCCGTGCTGGGGAGCGCGGCGGCCGGGGCATCGGGTTGCAGTCTGTGTGATCAATGTTGTGGAGGGTCCGCGAAGCCGATCCCGCCTGCTACGGCCGGTAGTGGGACACTCCCGGGCGGCACGGCCGTGAATCAACGAGTTCCAGGCACGCTGGATTCTCCGATGCGCCCCACTGGTATGGCCCCGGTGGGGACTGGAACGCCCATGAGTGGCGCTGCTCCAGTGAGTACTGGAGCATATGGCGGAACAGGCAACTGAATTCCGATGCGGCTAATGATCTGAGCAGTCGATACGAACTCGGGCCGATGGTAAGGTCATCGCCCCGAGTGTAATGGTGAGTTCACCGACCGCCCGGGATGAGGTTCGGAGCAGTGAAGTCGACCCGGACGACCTCGCCAGCTCTGCCGGTTGCGGCTCTTTTGCTTTCGAGGGTTGCCCCCCGTTCCGACCAGCGGGCAGTCACCTCGAATCGGCTGTCTTGATCTGCCGGAACCGGAGGGGTGGCGAACAGTCGGTCCGACCCCGTCAGCTTCATCTTCAATCCATCGACCCACACCTCAGCCTGAGGGTGGGGAACTTTGACTGACAGGAAAACACAGCCCACCGGACCTGGAGCCGCTTGCGTCGGGGCAAGAGGTGGAAGTTCCTCAATCATTACAGGGCTGGGGAGCAATCGGCCGCCCCGGTACCGGGGGTTAATCGGTCCCGGCCATCCGTAGTATCCGACACCTCCACCGAGAGTGGGCCGTGTCCACCACTGATTCACGAGGTCATTATTGTTGGTCAGCACCCCAGGAATCGACCCGGGAACCGGGACTGGCGGACCATACAGGCTCAACCCGTTCGTCCAGTAACTGCCATACGCCCCCCGGAATCCTGGCCAACCGATATACGGGTAGATCGGCGCTGCGGTGTAAGGACCGTAGGCACCCGGTCCAGAATAGACACCAATCCCAACACCCACCTGCGCTTTTGCTGGACCTGCAACGGCCAACAGGCACACAGGCAAGCTCAGTGCCATCGCTCGGGACAAGAACGACCGGTGGGGCATGAGGCACCTGGGGGGAGTTGTGAGCTTGTAGCTGATAGCTTGTAGCTTATAGCCGAAAACTTGCTGGCTACATGCTCCAAGCTCCAAGCTATTTCTCCGTCGTAAAATCCACTGTCACAATCTCTCCGGGTTTTCCCGTTGCGGTCTTTTTGCGCTCGACCGTGACTCCGTCCTCGATCCACCGTGCGGTCAATTCGTAGTGAATCTCATTAGCGGTCGCCAATTCTGGCGATTCAAACACCCGATCCGTGCCGGTCTGGGCAGTCTTGACACCCTCGACATACACCTCGGCTGAGGGTTGCGGCACCTTCACCGCGACGGTCAGATACCCACTGGCACCAGACCGAAGGCCCGTTGCCGTTCTTCCGCTTTGGTACGCCTCGTGTTTCCCGTAGGCGCGAGGGTCGGTCGGACCCCAGACGTTGATGCCCATCGATCGTGGCCTTGGCGAGGCCGCGTAAGTGCCGAACCAGCCATAATAAAAGAGTCCAAGCCCAAGCCGCTTGTGGTTATTCAACAGATGGGGATCCCAATCGTCGATGTAGGTCGGGATGGGAGTGTAGACCGGTACTGGCGTTTGAGATAAACGTGGTCCATTAGTGAAGAAACTGCCGAACGCACCCCGGTAGCCGGGCCAACCGACGAATGGGTAGTCGGCGGTGAGTTCCGGACCGCCCGACAATCCGTAATAGCTCCAGTTTGGGGGTGGCGTTGGAATGAATTTTTTATGAGAGTGCAGGGGAGTGTTTCCGGGCCCGGTTGGGACGGGATCGGCGACCGGAACCTGGGCCAACCCCGTCCCAGGGAAGAAGATGCAGACAAGCAGCATCGACGGGAGGCGGGTTATCGACAACCGATATGTCATGGCACCCCCGGAACGGGAAGAGTGGTTGTAGTTGCATCAAAGGAACGACATCAAAGGGATCGACCCGCCAGAAGGTGAAGATCACCAGGGCGGGTCGATGCAATGGGGGAATTGGGATGAGGAGCCGGTGCCGATCAACCAGTCTGGCTATTTCGCTACTGCCGGAGGGATTTTCACAGCCGGAGCAACTGGCAGAATCACCCGGGTCGATCCAAGTCGCCCATCGAGCGTATGCCCGGCCACCAGGATTTGATAACCACCCGGAGCGTTTCCGGTGTGGAAAGTGAGGCTTGTCGACTTGCCATCAGCCGGGAGGATGATGAGCGGCTGCCAGAGAATGGTATCCGTTCCCGCAATGCCTCCGCCAGCGGGAACGCCCAGGCGGGGCGCAGCGTATTCCCGTACCAGAAGCGGGGGAATCGTCATGCTGGAAGACCGAGCGTCAGCCAGCAGGGTGGCGATCGCCTGCTCTTCAGCTAATTGGTGCGGAGTCAGTCCGGCGGGCTTCGCTCGCCCTGCTGGGACGGCTTTGGACGTCCGAGAGGGCACGACCAGATGGGCCGGGATGGCTTTTCCGGCATCTGGTCGGCCTGGCCACACGAGGGGAGGTCGGACTTCGCTCGTGTTCTGGGTTCCTTTCCCAGCCGGTGGATGGGGCACTGGGGGCTGGATGGAGGAAGTGACGAAGAGTTCCGGTCGTCCATCGCCAGGCCCAAGCGGTGCCATTCCGAAACGCTCATCGGAACCGGATGAAGATGGCCCGAGTATGGCTGAGGGAGGGCCGTCCGTTGTGGACGGGGCTTCCTTCAGAGTGGCGGCAGGGGGGTTGGTCGGCCCAACAGGGGGGGCTGCTGGTGGATCGTCTGCGCCTGGGAAGTTGGCATCCGGGTTGGGAGGCGGATTCGACGCCAAAAGGGCGAGGTAGCCCGCCAGAGCGCCAGCCACGACCGTCGCGACCAACAGCGGTCTTGCCTCTTGCGGCCCCCGTGACCGGCTGATAGCGACGACCCAGAGGGCCGCCGCCAGGAGCCCGAACGCCCCGGCGGCAACACCGGCCCACTCGGAGATTTCGGCAAGTGATTCAGCGGCCGACCGAGCCGAAGCCGCCAGGTCGGACAGTTCTTGCCGTCGTTCCTCATACTCCGAGAACAATCGGCGGGCCAGGGGTTCACCGGACCGATCCATCGCCACTTCGTCTCGCACTTTGCGGGCGGTGGCCACTTCCTTCTCCGCAGCCTCGTGCCGCGGTCGATACGTTTCAAACAGACGACGGTGTTCGCGAGTGGTAGCGACCTCTGCTGGGACCGGGTAGGATCCGTTCATCACAAGCAGGCTCTCGGCAGCCAGCTTCCGTTTTGGTTCTCGTAACAGCCCGGCGAGGCTCTGCTGCTCGACGAATTTCCGCCAGCCCTGGGTGGCGAGAACGAGGTCGAGGGCATTGGCCGCCTGGGGATGATCGGTGAGCAAAAAGTCAGCATATTCCAGATCATCCGGCGTCTGGATCTCTCCCGCGAGCAGGAAGTGCGTGGGCAACGACCGGTCAGTGGAAGAGGGGGTGATGGCCGAGTTCACGACAGCGGCCCACAAGATCGCTGCGGCAGGGTTTCCCTTCTCGTCCTGTGCGGAGATCTTCAGATCAACCGGGCTTCCTGGTGCGAATGCGGCCCCAGGTTCCCCGGCCTTCACGGAAAGCTTCAGACGTTCAACTGGTCGGCGGAAAACGAGCCGCTCGGCAACAGGAATCAGGTCGTTCGCCTTGGGGTCGTTGGCCTTGAGGGCAGCGGGATCGGGTTCCTGAAACACCGTGATACGGGTCACACCGCCACGGGGTTCGTCATTCGCGAGCAGCTTGATCTCTGTGGCGTTGCCGGGCTGGACAGTCACTCGCTGCATCTCGGCAAGTCGTCCGCGGATGTAAGCCCCCACCACCAGATTTCGTGCTGGACCGGTCGCCTGGAGCCGGACCCGGATGGGCTGACCCGGAGCCGTGACGGGATCGAGCACAGTCATCACGACCCCGTCCGCCACCGCTTTCGGGAGTTCAAACCCGGCGGGTCCACCCCGTCCGCCGTCTAGCTTCAACCGATACGTTTTGCCTATTTTGGGGGTCAATGTGAACGATGCCAGCCCATCCCCCGCACCAGGCACCGCGATGTCGGCAGGAGGAGAGACGATCTTCGCGACCTCCTCTACCCCGTCGGTCACAACCCCCCGAACATTGACGGGTTGACCAGTCGGCGTTGTCATTCGGACGTACACCCGTGATGGCACCCCGGCGACCAATTGTCCCCCCTCCGGGAAGAACTCGACATTCACGACCGGGACCCGTTCGGCAATCGTTTCCTCTCCCTCCGGAGTGCCGAAGGTGACCATCACGCGCACGTCCCCGCGAGTCGTCCTGGGCAACCCGAACAGGATGCGAATCTGACCATCCTCGTCGGTGAACGGTACGGACATTCGCGGTACAACGATGGTTTTTTGCGGCAAGACACGCACGGCATCGAGTGGTTGGCCGTCCACTGTCACAACCACCGTGGCGAATGCAGCGACTGGCTTGCCGTCAAGCTGCAACAACCTGGCTTTGGCCACAACCGGTTGGCCTGGTGAGTACGATGCCGCATCGAACTGGATCGTCTTGGTGAACCGCTCGGGCGCGCCAGACCAGATCGTGATGGTCCGAACAGCGGGATAGGCAACGGCGGGAGGAACATCACCAGGGCCGGAGAACTCGTTCAGTGTCAGGAGGTATTCACCATCGGAGAGATCTGTCGGGAGGCTGAACATCCCACATCCCACACCACGGATGGGATATCCATCGGGACCGGGGACAGGTTCGGCACGGCCACCAATCAGCCGAACCGCGGCAGTCGTGCCCTCCACTTGGGTCCCGGGTATCTCCCTCGTGGGGTTGTCCTTGCGGCGAAGCGAGTAATGGAGCACCTGTTCCTGGATCGGCGGGCGGAATGACACCCGGTCGAGGGTGAGTGATCGGAAGTAAACTGGCTCGCCGGGGCGGTAAGTTGGCTTGTCGGTGACAAGCAGGGTCGAGTAGACCGGGCCTGCCAGGCGGATCGGGTCTTCCAGATTGGTGCGGATTCCGGTCTTCTGGTCGACCGCGGCCACCGTCAGAAAAAGCTCAGACTGCGGGGAGAGCTGCGTCCACACGTTGGTCGGGATACGAACGGCCGCGGCGGTCTGGGGGACAACCGGCTGGGTGTGCAAGACCGCGCCGGTCTGATCCCGGACCTCGGCCTCGATGCGTTGTCCTTCGAGGGCCTTCCCTCGGCTCTTGACCAACACCGTAAGATCGTTCGGAGCACCGGGTTGGAGAGTGAGGGGTTTCTCCACCGTCACCGCCACGTCCCGGTTTTTCGCGGCCTCGTCAGCCGTTCGGTCCGCAGCCATCCACTCGGTGTGGAGGTTCTTCAGTCGCTCCTGGGCCGCGGTGAATCGCTGTTCCGCGTCGTGTCTTATTCGAGCCGCGTCGCCCTGAGTTTGGTCTAATGCACCCCGCGCGTCGACCAGCCGAAACCCGGCCTCGTCCACGCTCTGGCGGGCGAGTTCGTACCGACCCGATCGGATCTTCAAGGGGATCAGGATTCCGGACGCAAGGACCAGAAGGCTAGCTGCGATGGCCCATCGTGCCCACGTTCTCCGCCTCCCCCCTTGGGGGACCACGAGAAGACTGGAGGGAACGGTCGTTCCGGCTGTCTGTCCGTTGGTGGAGAAATCGGGAACGCCCGCCAGCGGAGCGGTGTCGGTGATGGGTGCCGAAAATTGAATGTGCGGAAACGAAATCTTGGCAGCGCGTGCGATGAGCGAATGGTCGTTGGCAGCGCGTGTGAGGCTAACAGCACAATCGGAGCACCCGGCCAGGTGCTCCTCGATCACGGCCGTTTCGGCCGGGTCGAGAAGCCCGTACAGGTGGTCGAGCAACAGGGGTTGGCAGTGTTCACACCGCATCTTGACCCGCTCTCCCTCCCACGGAGTGGGAAGGGCAATGAAGGACGCAATTTCAGTGATGGGTGGGGTAGGAGGGGTGGGTTGAACCCGAACCCTCACCAGGGCCGCGTTGCGAGTCGGGTCCTGGTGGTCCTACCACTCCCCGCGGCACACAGGCCGCACTTCGGTCATGAGTCGTCTTCCGGCCCCGGTTCGGGGTGCAGAATCTTGCGGAGCTTCTGGAGAGCCGTCCGCATCTGGGTTTTCACGGTCCCCACGGGAGCCCCGCGGAGTTCCGCGATTTGCTCGTAGGTGAGTTCGCCGTTTTGGCGGAGGAGAAATACCTCTTTCTCCTCCGGACGCAGGCCGGCGATTGCCGCCCGAAGCCGCTCAAGGGTCTCCTGGTCATCCATCGCCTGTCCCGGCGATTCTTCCCGGGCGGGGACAATCAGTTCGTCCTCGGGGAGTGGTCGGGACTTCCGGTTCCAGGCGCTGCGCTGGAAGTCCTTGGCTGCGTTGAGCCCGACCCGGAACACCCAGGCCCGGAGATTCTGGATCTCCGGCAAGGTGTGCCGGACCCGCCAGCACTTCATGAACGCCTCCTGCGCGGCGTCCTGAGCATCGTCCGCGTTGCCGAGGACGTACTGCAACGTGCTGACCAACTCGTCCCGGATCTCATTGAACAGGGCCAGCAGCGCGGCACCGTCCGTCCGGTCGTTCGGAGTTGGGCCGGGCTGAGGCATACACTCCTACCTAACACGACGAACCTGGGCAGGGAACCGATTGGGAAAAACCCGTGCCGTTCGCTTATGACTGACTCGGACAGCCGGTCAAACGGCGGGTTGTGTGGTAGCGATGCTATCGGCCACCCGCCAGAGGTGGCAAGGACAAAGGGCGGAGCAAGATTTTGAGGTCGTGGCGGAGTTGGGGGACTGTGTGGGGCATGACGGTCGCGGAATCCTGCTCTCCAGTCGATTCTACTCCCGGAGAGACCCCATTGGCATGTGCCCAGAGTGGCAGCCCTCCCCAAATTGCCCCAGAGGTCCAGTCGACTCTGGAAAGTGGCTTGCGACCGGGTTATGATCGAGCTGACATCGGCAAGCTCGGATGGGTTTACAGACGGTCCACCATGCTACCTAACCCGCCACCCACCGCCAATCTGGCCCGGGACAGCCGTTTCGGGACCACACAATGGAGCCTGGTTCTCCAGGCTCAGGCCGACGACCCCGCCGCCCGGGATGCCCTCGCGGAGTTGTGTGGGCGATACTGGTATCCGGTCTATGCGCACATCCGCGGCCGGGTTGGGCCGCAGGATGCGGCCGATCTCACCCAGGGGTTCTTCACCCACCTCCTCGAATCCGACCTCCTTTCCGCCCCGCATCCCGCCAGGGGGAAGTTCCGGGCCTATCTCCTCGCCTGCTGCAATCACTTCCTCTCGAACGAACGCGACAAGGCTCGCACAGCCAAGCGCGGTGGGGGAAAGTCGCCACTTCCCCTCGACTTCACCGATGCCGATTCCCGTTACACGCGCGAACCAACCCACAGCAGCACGGCGGAACGCGAGTTCGACCGGCGTTGGGCCATCCGTCTGCTCGACGAAATCCTCACCCAACTCGAAAGGGAGTACACCGACGGCGGCAAGGAGGTTCTCTACCGCACTCTTCGTCCGGCTCTGACCGGGAGTCACGAGGCGGCCGGATACGCTGCGGTGGCAAAGGAACTGGGAATGACGACCGATGCCGTGAAGAAGGCCGCTCAGCGACTGCGGGAACGATACCGGGTTCTGATTCGAGAGCGGGTTGCTGCGACCGTCGACCGCCCGGAGGACATTGATGAGGAGATCCGCGACCTGTTCGTTGCGGTCTCGGGCTGAATCGGTAGGAAATCGCAGAATTTCTGTCACCTTTGAGGGCAGTTGCTTCTGAACCAGATAGAAGCGGGATCGACAACATGCCAACCCCTGACAACTGCCCCCGGTGCCGGACACCGATCTCTGTCGACTCTCCACAGGGGTTTTGCCCGGCCTGTCTGCTGCGGGTCGCGCTCGGGGACACCCCGGTTCCGGCCGGTGCCGTCAGGGTGGCCGCCGGTGCGGGGGCGATGGATGACCGGGAGGCCGCGCAGGTGGGGCCGGGGACAGTCGAATTTCGCGAAATCGGAACAGCCGATCTCACGTCGGCCGCCGACACCCTCGCCCACGGGATCAGGCCGGCCGACGACACCCCGGAGAACACCCCACGACCAATGCCAGTCGGTCCAGCGGGATCGCCCCTGACGCTCCCACATGATGGAACCTGGCAGGCGGGTGAGGGAACAGCCGACGACTTTGGACCGTCGACCGCCGACTTCCGGCCCGCGCCGGCTCACACCACGCACAGGGGGCCTCCCGGATATCAGGTGCTCGGGGAACTCGGGCGCGGTGGAATGGGGGCGGTGTACAAGGCCCGGCAGCTCGCCCTTGACCGGGTTGTCGCGCTGAAGGTGATCCAGGGGATCGGGTTAACCGACCCGAGGGTGCTGGAACGATTCGCAGCCGAAGCACGGGCACTGGGCCGGTTAAAGCACCCGAACATCGTTCAAGTGTACGACGTCGGGGAGGACAGCGGGTGGCCGTTTTACTCCCTGGAGTATGTCCCTGGTGGCTCCCTCGCCAGCCGACTTCGGGCCAGTGGCCCCCTCGATCCCAGGGTCGCGGCCGATCTGATCCGTGCCCTGGCCCGGGCAGTCGGTGCCGCCCACACAGCCGGGTTTCTTCACAGGGACATCAAACCGGCGAACGTACTCCTTGCCGAAGCCGATGAGCCCAAGACCGGGGCCACTGGCGGGGGCAGCGCGATCATTCCGAAGCTGACCGACTTCGGCCTGGTCAAGTGGCTAGACGAGTCGGATGGCCTGACCGGGACCGGATCCGTGATGGGGACGCCGAGTTACATGGCCCCCGAGCAGGCTGCGGGGCGAAATCGGGAGGTCGGTCCCCGAACCGATGTCTACGCCCTCGGGGCGACACTGTACGAGACACTCACAGGCGAGCCTCCGTTCTGGGCCGACACGCCAGTTGCCATCGTTGCCTCGGTGGTCAGGGACGATCCTGTTCGACCCGTGGTCAAGCGGCCGGGGCTGTCGGCCGAGCTGGAAGCGATCTGCCTCAAGTGCCTGGAGAAGGCCCCGGGCAGCCGCTACCCGTCCGCCGACGCCCTGGCCGACGACCTGGGCCGGTGGCTGCGGGGGGAATCGACACTGGCCCGACCCCTGGGCCGGGTGCGGCGACTCTGGCGGCGGGCGAAGCGACAGAGAGTGGCTGCGGCGGCCGTTTGCGGCGCACTGCTCGCAGCGGGTGGGGCGTTTGCTGCGGCCCAGTATCTGGGTCCGGAACCGGAAGTGGTGGAAGTGACTCCCGACCCCGACGCAAAGTTGAAGGAAATCCAGCGCGAACTGGCTGCCGGGAAGCGTGTGGTCCTGATCGGCCCGACGGGACTGCCCCGGTGGCACCGCTGGGCACTGGCCCCGGCGACTCTCGGGGAGTCGCAGGAGGTTCACGACCACACCTGCGGGCTTCAGACGATGGAATGGAGCCTGCTCGAACTGGTGCAGGATCCCGGCAGTGAACATTACCGGTTCACGGCGGAGGTGCGACATGATCGCGGCTGGAATCTGGATACCATGACCACCGGCGTTGGACTCTACTTCGGATACAACCACAGTGCGGACGTGAGGCTTGAAGCTCACCGTCTCGTGTGGGTCGCACTGTCCGAGATTCGGGAGAAGCCGATAAAAGGTTTACCCAATCCCCTCCCTCACGGGCTCAACTTGCGGCATGCGGTTTTAAACTGGGGAGACAAATGGCATGAGCCAATCCTACAGGAGGCCGGGGAAGACGGGTTACTTCCGTTCATCCCCAAGCAAGAACACCCCAGGCCGTGGAGGACAATTGTGGTGACCGTGACCCCATCCGAGGTCCGTGTCGAGATGCCCCAGGAGTGCCCCGGACGGGTTGTGTCGAAAACCTGGGACAAGCTGCAACTCAGCTCCGGCCCACCAATCACCCCCCAATCCCCACTCGGGATCTGTGCAGCAAGCAGTCTGGTTTCTGTGCGAAATGTGATTCTGGAACCGTTACAACCCTGATCCCTCAAGGAGACATCCATGTCGAATCCCAAAGGTATTGTCACGATCTCGATCTCGACGCCGCCCTCCGGTACCTCGTATCCACAAACGGGATTGATGAACGCGGGCGGGTCGTTCAATTGCGGTTCCACAACGGCACCTGCGGTCCAGTATTACACCTCGAGCTCGAACTCGGACACAGCCGGCACTCCCACCTGGACACCCGTCACAAATGTCACCATGAATGGCGACGGCTCCACCTCGGGTACATGGAGCCAGGTCAACGCCGTCCTGCCAGGCACTGGGTCGACCTGGACGTTCCATGTCCGGCTCGTCATTACTGGACAAGATCCGGTTACGAACAGCGTGTCAGGTCCACTGACGAGTAACGGCGATGGGTGCGAATGAAGACCGGGAATGCACCACGGGTCGATCACGGGGGCCTGGGTGAGACCCCAGGCTTGCCCGCCCACTCTGGCTGAGCCCTCTGCGATTACGCCAGGATCTTCTCGACGACCTCTCCGTGAACATCGGTCAGTCGCATGTCACGACCGCCGAAGCGGAAGGTCAGTTTCTTGTGGTCGAATCCGAGCAAGTGAAGGATTGTGGCGTGGAGGTCGTGGACCTCGACTTTGTCCGTGACAGCGTGGTAGCCGAAGTCGTCGGTGGCACCGTGGGCGATGCCACCCTTGACCCCACCCCCGGCCAGCCACATCGTGAACCCGAACGGATTGTGATCGCGTCCGTCGGACCCCTGGGCGACAGGGGTGCGGCCGAACTCGCCGCCCCAGACCACGAGGGTCTTTTCGAGTAGCCCTCGTTGCTTGAGATCCTTGAGTAAGCCGGCAATCGGTCGGTCAACCGCGCGGGCGTTGTCCTCGTGCCCCTTTTTCAGGTTGCCGTGCTGATCCCAGCGATCGTGGCCGAGGTTTTGGCACAACAGTTCGACGAACCGGACCCCTTTCTCGACCATCCGCCGGGCGAGCAGGCACTGCCGACCGAAGATTTCGGTCTTTGAGTCGTCAATCCCGTACATCGCCCGGGTGGCCTGGGTCTCTTTCGACAGGTCCGTCAGCTCGGGGACGGCGGCCTGCATCCGGAACGCCAGTTCATAGTTGGCGATGGCAGCATCAACCGCATCGCTCTCCCCGAACCGCTCCTTCGCATTCGCATCCAGCTTGCGGATCAGATCACGCTTGGCAGCGCGAGATCGAGGGCTTTCCCCGCCAGGCGGGGTGAGATCGGCGACCGGGTGCGCTCCGTGCTGGAAAAGCGACCCCTGGTAAGCGGCCGGGAGAAAACCGTTGCCGAAGCAGTCGACCCCACCGGGCGGGATCATCCCACTGCCGAGGACGATAAATCCGGGCAGGTCGCGGCATTCGCTACCCAGGCCGTAGGTGACCCAGGAGCCCACGCTCGGCCGGCCCTGCTGTCCGGAGCCACTGTGCATGAAGTAGTTGGCGTTCGTGTGCTCGGAGAAGTTGGAGACCATCGAGCGGATCACCGCGAGGTCATCGACGCACGTGGCGACGTGGGGGAAGAGACTGCTCACGGGTAGCCCACTGGCCCCGTATTTCTGGAACTTCCACGGGCTGGCGAGGGTGTTCCCGACCGCGTTGAACTGGGTGGGCTCGACCTTCGTTGGAAAGGGCTTGCCGTGATACTTCTCCAGAAGCGGCTTGGGGTCAAACGTATCGACCTGGCTCGGCCCACCGTCCATGAACAGGAAGATGACGTTGGTGGCCTTGGGGGTGAAGTGCGGTTTCCTGGGCGCAAACGGATTCGCGCTGGGCGCGGCCTGGGGTTCGGCCCCGCGGGAGTCCTCGGCAAGCAGCGCAGCGAGGGCGGCAGCCCCGAAGCCATTGGCGGAGCGAACGAGCATCTCCCGCCGGGTGAGAGGGCGGGTGGTGCGGTGGCAGGGGTAGTCGAATGGCATATCAGACCGGTCGGCGGGAGGAACGCGGCGGGGTCGCGGGCCGGTGCCACACGACACCATTATCATCGCAGACAAATCGCCCCGCGGCGAGGGGAAAGGGGTGCCGTTCCGTCGATGCGCGAATGCGGGTGATGGGAGCGAGGGCTTTGTTGAGTGGTCTGAGGGATTGCAGAATTCAGCGGCTCCGGCATCGAACTGGCCAGGGAGTCCAACCCATTTCGGGTAGTGGCTCAACAGTGTGTTGATCCGCTTTCCCGGCTCCCCAACTCCGCAGTCGGGCTTGACGGCGGGATCCGAATTCGAGGAGGCTGGCCGGATGGAGATGGGTTCAGCGTGGGCCTGACGGGCTGCTGGACCGATGGATGGCGGAGGGTCTGTATGATGCGTGGACTTCCCGTTCGGCCCCGATGGGTGCTGGTCGTCGCCGTCGCTGCAATGCTTGGCCGCGATGCAAAGGGTTTCTACTTCAGCGGTTGGCCGGCCAATCCCCCAGCTTCGCCCAGCCTGGTGCCCGCAGGGGCGTCCACCGCCGAGCGCCCACCGGGACTCAGTCAGGACCCACCACACCAGACTGCGACGACACCACAGGGTCCGAATCCTCAACCGACTCCGAATCCAACACCGACCTCCCCACTGCCCGGACATGGGTCGGAGCCGACCGCCCCTGAACCCGGCACGGCCGCGCTGGCTGCGGTGGGGCTGGGGCTCGTCGGACTCCTCCAATGGCGGCGACGGACCTCCGCCCCACAGTAAGGGAGCCGTCCGGAAATGACCGAGCACGGTTGTGGGTGCCACGGGCGGCTCGTCCGCCCGTGAAGGCGTTACACTGGCGGACAATCCGTCCGGGGCACCCGATCCCCCGGACAATCCGCCCGTGGCACCCAATCCCGCTGGTCGATTTTCTCCCGCCGCATGCCTAACCCCACCCCTGCGGAACACTTCAGGTTCTCCCCACCGGAACTCGTCGGCCGAGGTTCAGGTCTTGGGGGGGTTCGATTCTCCGCTGAACCCGTCTACCCTGAACAGCAGACGGTTACCGCAGTGTGCCACTCGCGCGAACCCGCGAGGGCGCGGGAGCGTCTCTAAACCGTCAGCCGCCGCCCCACCGTCGGGGCCTACACGCAACCCCCTTTCGTAGAGGGTTCAGTCTGAAAGCTGAACTGCAACGTGGCACCGCAAACTTGCGGCGGTTGACTTGGTCTCATTCAAACCGCCCGCTGCCCAACCGGCGAAGCTTACACACCTTTCTTTCAGAGAGAGTCTCGTGTTCGGCCTGTCAGGCCGAATTCGCTTCGCGAACTTGCAGCGGGCGACTTTTTCGGAGGAGTCTCCCGTAACTCCGCGTGCCGACATGAACGACCCGATCCCGCATCCTGCTTTGCTCAACACCTGGAAACACCATGCCGGCTGGATTCGCTGGCGGATCACTCAGGCGGTGAGTGCGGGTCTGGCGGGTGTCGAGGCGCTTCCGACGGAGATGGCCGTTGTCGGAGCCCGCCTCATGGACCTCTACACCGGCCCTCTTTCCCCCTCAACCATCGGGACCACCCTCATCGCTCACCTCAGCGGGCTTGGACGGGTCGAGTACGCGAGTCTCGTCGAGTGGCTCCAGGAGCAGGGCGAGTATGCCCTGCACGAACTCCCGGACGGATCGAAGTGGACGATCCGACTCGGTCCGTCGGACGGCCGCTACTTGCACCTTCATCCTGGCCGGTGGGTGCCGAATACGATGCGGGTCCAGGCAAACACGCTCAAGTCTGCCGTGATGGCTCACGCTCACGCGGGATTGATCCGCAGCGATCCGGCCGACCTCGCTGTGGTGAACGCGGCCCGACGCAACTACCTCGGGCTCCTGCCAGTGCGCGAACTCACCGGCGACGGCGGGCTCGGGGCGGTGATCGAAGCGTTGCGGGCAAGTTGAGTCACCCATCTGCCGCGCTCTATTCGCCGATCACCCGGTCGATGCTCAGGCCCAGTTCTCGCAGCTTGTAGCGGAGTGTGGATCGATTCAAGCCGAGCCGCTCCGCTGCCTGCCCCAGGTGTCCGTCCGTCTCGTGGAGCACCCGTTTGAACAAGATCCGCTCCACCACTGCAATCACCTGGGCGTGAAGGGTGCCCTCGCCGCGTTCCAACAGGTCGTCAATCATGGCCGCCACATCCACCCGGGTGGGGTCGGCGCTCACTGCGGGAGTCTCCGGCGTCCGACCACGAAGGGTCGCTGGGAGAAACTCCGGTAAGAGTAGCGGGCCGGCCGAACGGAGCATGGCCTCCTTCAACACACCCTGGAGTTCCCGGACGTTCCCCGGCCACCCATACTGCCGCAGACACGCCAGAGCTTCCGGATCGAACCCCTGGATGTTCAGACCCAACTCCTGATTGAACAGGAAGAGGAAGTGGTGCGCGAGTTCGGCGATATCGTCTGACCGCTCCCGCAGCGGTGGTACACAGACCGTGACCCCCCGAAGGCGGTAGAACAGGTCTGCCCGAAACGCCCCGTCGCGAATCCGCCTGTCCAGATCCTGATTGGTCGCTGCAATCACTCGGACCCGGGTCTGAATAGTTTCACGCCCGCCCACTCGTTCGAATTGCTGCTCCTGGAGGAGACGGAGAACCTTGGCCTGGGCCGACAGAGGCATATCCCCGATCTCGTCGAGGAAAATCGTCCCGTCGTCACACTGCTCGAACTTCCCGATCCTCTGTCGATCAGCCCCGGTAAAGGCACCGCGTTCGTGACCAAACAACTCGCTCTCGACGAGCCCCTCTGGTAAGGCTGCACAGTTGATCGCCAGGAATGGCCGCTCTGCCCGTCGGCTGTGGTGGTAGATCGCACGAGCCACCAACTCTTTCCCCACTCCGCTCTCCCCCATGATCAACACGTTCACATCCTGCGGTGCTATCCGGCCAATCAGCTTACACATCTCCTGCATTGCCGGCGTCCGGCCAACAAGCTGCTCGCGTGGCTCCAAACCCGGCAGCACAGCCGGCACCCGCATGATGTACGCCGCCTCAAACGCGCGCCGAAGAATATCTGTCACCCGGCCAAACTCCAGGGGTTTGATCAGGTAATCAAACGCCCCCTGTTTCATGGCCTCAATCGCGGTTGTGGTGGTCCCATGAGCTGTGATGAAGATGACCGGCTGCTTTGGCGAAATGGTGCGAATCGTCTCAAACACCTGGAGGCCCGTTCCATCGGGCAGTTGCAAGTCCAGGACGACAACCTCTGGCTGCTCCGCGCGAAAGAGTCGGACACCCTCACTGGCCGTACCGGCGGAGATCACCCGAGTCGTCTCATCCGCAAACAGCCGGGTGAATGTGTAGCAGACACTGGGTTCATCATCAACAATCAGGAGTGTCGGCACGGGACAGCCCTCCCCCAGCGGCCGGGATCGTGATCGTGAAGCAAGCCCCACCCCCGGGTCGGTTGGCAGCGGTCAGACTGCCGCCGTGGGCCTGTACGACCCTTCGGGAGACACTCAGTCCAAGCCCAGTTCCGGCCGGTTTGGTGCTGACAAACGGGGTGAAAAGCCGGTCGGCGACCGTGGCATCGATTCCCGGGCCGGAGTCGGAGACGGTCAACCGAAGTTGGCCGTCTGGCTCTCGATCCAACCCGATGCCGAGTTGCCCACCCCCGGGCATTGCGTCCAGGGCGTTGAAGATCAAGTTGACCAGGACACCCTCGAACTGATCACGGTCAAGATCGGCAGCCATCGGTTCGGGCGGGAAGTGGAGTGTCAGTTGGACCGCTTGCTGCCGGAGGCGTTCCTGAACCAGATCGAGAACCTTTCGGACGAGCCCGGCGACATCCTCCGGCTGGTGCGCAGCGTCGAGGGGTCTGGCAAAGTCGAGGAGCGCCTGGACTTTCCGCTCGACTCGTCCAACTTCATCGTGAATAACCTGTAAATCTGTGTCGGAGAGTCCTTTCGGGCATCGTCCCCGCAATGCCGCGCCGACCAGCAATTTGATACTCGTGAGTGGGTTGCGGACTTCGTGGGCAATACTCGCAGCCAGTTGCCCGACCGTGGCCAGTTGCTCCGCCCGGAGACTCTCACATTCTTGCCTCTGCAATTGCCCCACGACCTCCCGGACTCGTTCGAGAATCGTACCCAGTTGCCTCTCCATCCCCTGGAGGTTGCCCCCCTCGGCGGTCAAGCGGAGGGACGCGACTTCCTGATCCAGATGGGCGTGGACATCATGCAGCCGGACACTCAGTCGCGTGATGAAACGGCTCATCCCCCAAGCCATACCGAATCCGCCGACCAGTCCGCCCGCCGCCCCGATCACGCCCAGAAGAATCATCCGTGTCCTGGCAAGATCACTCTGCCTGGCGCTCATCTCAACCGTCTCCGCCATCGCGCGACGGTTGAGATCCAACAAATCTTCACACGGTTTCACGATGTGCCGGATTGGGTGACTGTCCCCCCAGCGGAGGAACTCGTCTGTGGTCGGGCCGATCGGGAACCGTCTGGATTGTTGCAACTCCTCGGAGTATCGCAGGTATCCCGCCTCGATATCATGGAGGACACGCTTCTCTTCCTCCGTCGCGGCCCGACCACGGATATCGGCCAGGACTGTCTCGAAGGCGGTTTGATCCTGCTCGACCTTGGCCCACCGCTTGGGGGTCATGTCCATGATGTAGATAAAACTGTGGAACCGGATCTGCCGGAGGTGAGTTTCCAGATCCTCGGCAGCCTGGAGACTCCGGACGTGTTCGGACACGATCTTATCCCGGTCATCCTGAAGATGGTTGATCGAGCGGATGCCGAGCAGGCTAGATCCGAACAGAGTCAACGCGACCAACAGCGCTGGCATCGTCACCTGAAAGACGACCTGGCGGTTGAGTGACACGATTCGGGATCCTCGGACGAGAGATGCAGGACGTAATTGTTCTCAGTCGGGCGATCAGTCGCAAAACACTACCGAAATGGTTCTAAGGAGTGCCCAGGGCTTCCGCCCTGGGCTCAGAACGAACGCCCCATCCGGGGCGAAAAACGAGCGGCCTGCGGCCGCACGGATCAGAGTTTTGAGCCGCGGAGCGGCGGCCGTTCTTAGCCCCGGGAGGAAGCCCTGGGAACCCACGCGATTCCAGGTGAGCATGCGATTCCCCCCGAAACTCTGAGCCCGACCGGTCAGGCCCAAATCCGCAGCAGCCCATCACTAACCCTGGACGGGAGCCGTGGGTGAAACTTCGACTGTGGAGACCCCATTTTCCGCGGCTGGTGCGTGACCGTTCACACTCACGTGGTGATGCCCATTGAGAGAGGGCTCCGACCCCAAGGAGTCCTTACTCAGATTTCCATCGGCTGGTGGCGGGGTTGGGGACGAGTGGTGGCTCCCAAACCTCTGGATGACGGAGTAGAAGACGGGGGTGAGGAAGATGCCGAAGGCTGTCACCCCGAGCATGCCGCTAAACACCGCCAGGCCCAGCGACTGCCGCATCTCCGCACCCGCACCCTGAGCGTACACCAGAGGAACGACGCCGAATATGAACGCGAAGCTCGTCATCACGATTGGCCGCAACCGGAGCCGGCAAGCCTCGACCGTCGCTTCCCGTCGGGGCATCCCATCCTCCTGTCGTTGCTTGGCAAATTCGACAATCAGGATCGCGTTCTTGCACGCCAGCCCGACCAAAACCACGAACCCGATCTGCGTGAAGACTGTCACCTCGATACCCGCCCACCGCACCCCGACCACGGAGCAGAGCAGGCACATCGGAACGACCAGAATGACCGCCAGCGGAAGCTTCCAACTCTCATATTGGGCGGCCAAGACCAGGAATACGAATACCACCGCCAGAACGAAGAAGTACATGGCCGAATTCCCGGCCTGATTCTGAAGGTAGGCCAGTTCGGTCCACTCAAATTGCATCCCGCGCTGCAACTCTTGCCGGGCGAGAGATTGCATCAACTCGATACCCTGTGCCGATCCCGTCCCGGGGGCAGGGTTTCCCGTGATCGCTGCCGCCGAGTACATGTTGTAGCGCATCACGACGACCGGCCCACTCGTGTCCCGGACATCCATCACCGTCCCGAAGCGGACCATCTGTCCTTGTGCGTTCCGCGCCTGGAGCTGGAGAATGTCCGGTACGTGACTGCGGAATCGCGGATCGGCCTGGACGTTGACTTGCCACGTTCGGCCGAACTCGTTGAAGTTGTTCACATAATACGCCCCGAGATACACCTGGAGGGTGTCGAAGATGTCGCTGATCTGCACCCCCAATATCCGACATTTGCTCCGATCGATCTCCAGGTGCAGCCACGGCGTATTCGCCCCCGCGCTGGTGAACAACCCTTCCAGGCCCGGAGTCTCATTCCCCCGTTGGACAATCCGATCGCTCACTCGTTCGAGTTGAGCCAGATCGGTGTTCCCCCGAGCCTCGACGATCAGGTTGAACCCGCCAGTGGTGCCGAGTCCATCAACTGGCGGGGCACCGAACGTGGAAATCTCGGCCTCCCGAACCTCCTGTCGGCATCGCGCCTGGATCGAGGCGGCAATCGCGTCGGCGGTTCCCGAGGAGCCACGTCGCTTCTCAAACGGGTCTAACATCACATACATCGACCCCAGGTTCGGGGCGTTCGCATTCAGGATCAAAGAGCGGCCAGCGATCCCAACCGTGTGCGCGACACCGGGTGTCTGACGGGCAACCGCCTCGATCTGGGTCATCGCCGTTTCGGTCCGCTCCACCGAGGCTGAGTCCGGGAGCCGGACGTTTAAAATCAAGTATCCTTTGTCCTGTTGCGGGATGAATCCGGTCGGAGTGCGGAGGAACTCCAGGTAGGTCATCACAAGCAAGCCGCCGTAGGCGAGGATGACGACTCCACTCACCCGGAGAATCCGATTGACCGCCCCTCCATACACTCCCGTCAAGGCATCGAATGCTTGATTGAAGCCCCGGAAGAACCCACCCAGAACCGTGTTGACCGGCCGGATAATGAGCCGCCCAATGATCCCTCCAACCAGCAACCCTGGAAGGGCGAACACCGCGATTCGGGTTCCCCATGCCCACCACCCCGCGGCGCCGCCTTCCTCAATGCCGCTGGAAGCCCCAGGCAAGCCGTACCGTCCACCCAGGTAGTCGGGGCCGATCTCGTAGGTCAGGATGCCGCCAAGTACCGCAAAGATCCACCACGGCAGCGCCTCGCGGCGATGTTTGTGTCCAGCCGCCGCATCGGCCTTGAAGATCAGCACCGCCCGCGACGGGGTCATGGTCAAGGCGTTGACTGCTGAGATGATCGTGGAGACCGCGATTGTGACCGCAAACTGGCGGAAGAACTGGCCGGTGATGCCGCCAAGGAAACAGCACGGGACGAACACCGCGCTGAGCACCAGGGTGATCGCCAGGACCGGCCCTGTGATTTCTCCCATTGCCTTGATTGTCGCTGTGCGTGGGTCGAGCCCAGTCGCCATCTGTCGCTCGATATTTTCCAGCACCACGATGGCATCATCGACCACAATCCCGATCGCCAGTACCAGGCCGAAGAGGGTCAGGCTATTCAGAGTAAACCCCATCAGGGACATGATCGCGAACGTCCCGATCAAGGAGACCGGTACGTCGATCATGGGCAGAATCATCGCCCGCCAATCTTGAAGAAACAGAAGAACTACAATCGCGACCAGGATCACAGCGTCTCGGAGAGTGACGAACACCTCATTGACCGATTCCCGGATGAACGGGGTGGTATCATAGACGATCTGGTAATCCATCCCGTCCGGGAATCGGGTCTTCAACTCCCGCATCTTGGCGTACACCCGGTTGGCGGTCTCCAGGGCGTTTGATCCGGGTAGTTGGTACACGCACAACGCAACGGACGGTTTCCCATCCAGAGTGCAGGATTGGTCGTACTGCTGCGATCCGAGTTCGACCCGGGGTTGGCCGTCCGGGGTTCGAGTGACCACATCCTTGAGTCGAACAATCCCGGTTGCCGGCCCCGCCGTGTCGGTGTTGTCCTGGCTGGTGGCGGGCATGGCCGACCCAGTTGTCCCGGCCGTTGATCCATCCTGAGATCCTTTGATGATGATATCGGAGAATTCGTCCGGCTCAGTGAGTCGGCCCAGTGCGGTGACGGTGAGCTGAAATTGCTGCCCTTGCGGCACCGGCCGCTGGCCGATTTGCCCCGCTGCGACCTGAACATTCTGACGAGCGATCGCAGCGACCACATCCATCCCACTGAGATTCAGCGCGGCCAGTTTGTCCGGATCGAGCCAGGCGCGGAGACTGTAATCCCGCTGGCCAAGGTATGAGACTCCTCCCACCCCCTCCAGACGGCCGAGCTCGTCCCGGACATCAATCGTCGCATAATTGCTCAGGTAAAGATCGTTGTATAGACCATTGGGCGAGACTAAATTGACGATCATCAGCGTATTCGGTGACATTTTCTTCACGGTGATCCCCTCGTTCTGGACAAGTTGGGGGATTACCGGGAGAGCGAGTGAGACTCGGTTCTGGACGAGAACCTGGGCCATGTCCGAGTCTGTCCCAAGTTTGAATGTGACGGTGAGTGTGTACGTCCCGTCGTTGGTACACCGGGATGACATGTACATCATCCCCTCCACTCCGCTGACCTGCTCCTCGATCGGCGCTGCAACCGTATCTCGAACGGTGGTCGCGTTCGCACCCGGATAGAAGGCCACGACCTGAACGGTGGGGGGTGTGACCTCGGGATAGAGGGCGACGGGCAAAGTCCCCACCGCCACCCCACCCGCCAGCATGATGACCAGCGAGATAACGGTTGCGAAGATCGGACGGTCGACGAAAAATCGTGCGATCACGAGTGAGACTCTCCGTTCGTCTGAGCCGAGATGGTCGGTGGTATTGGTCGGACGGTGGCAAAGGTGGGGATCGACCGAGCTTGTAGCCCACGGATGGCTCTGAGCAGCAGCAACCCTACGGCGGTCCCGACGAAAAGCCCCCAGGGCCTGGTCCCAATACCCACCTGGGCAAGTAACCAGCCACTCGCGTTGCCAAGCCCGCCAGCAACGGAATAGGAGAGGACGCTACGGACACGAGGAGATTGAAAGAGCCGGCTCTCGCTCATCCCCTGGATGACGTAGAAGAAGACCGGGGTGAGGAAGATCCCGAAGACGGTCACCCCGAGCATCCCACTAAAGACCGCCGTCCCAAGCGATCGTCGCATCTCCGCCCCGGCTCCGGATGCGACCACCAGGGGGAGGACGCCAAAGATGAACGCGAATGATGTCATCAGGATCGGCCGCAGACGCAGTCTGCTGGCCTCCTTCGTCGCGTCATAGCACGACCGGCCTTCCAGGCGCAGGTGCTTGGCGAACTCCACGACCAGGATTGCATTTTTACATGCGAGTCCAACTAACACGACTAATCCAATCTGCACAAAAATATTGACATCGCGATTGGTGAATCGGACTCCCGCAACCGAGCAGAGTAAGCAGAGCGGGACAACAAGAATGACCGCCAAAGGAAGGGTCCAACTCTCGTAGAGCGCCGACAGAGCAAGGAATACGCTGATGACCGACAGGAGGAACACGTAGATCGCGGTGTTCCCGGCCCGAAGTTGCATGAACATCAACTCGGTCCACTCGATTCGCATGGACAGCGGGAGTGTGTCGTCGGCCACCTTGTTGATGGCGTCGATGGCTTCCCCGTCGCTCACTCCAGGCAGCACATTCCCATTGATCGGAGCGGCGGTGTACAGGTTGTATCGAGTCACCGAGATGGGGCCGCCAATCTCCTTCATCCGGCCCAGCGTGCCGAGCGGAACCATCTCCTTGTTTCCATTGCGGACCTGGAAGAGGCGGACATCCTCGGGTTGATTGCGGTACTGACCCTCGGCCTGGATCGTCACCTGCCAGTGTCGGCCGAAGTCGTTGTAACTGGTGACGTAAAGCGACCCAAGGTTCATGCTGAGGGTCTGGTTCACATCGTCCAGAGACAGCCCCAGGGCAGCGACCTTGGGGCGATCGATGTCCGCACGCAGTTGGGGGATCTTGGCACGAAACTGAGTCTTCGCGTCAGCCAGGTAGGGGAGTTTCTTGAACTTGTCGACTAAATTTTCCATTTGTTGTTCTAGCGATCGAACTCCAAGTCCGCCGCGATCTTCGACGATGAATTTGAAACCGCCTGCCGATCCGAGCCCGGGTACGGGAGACGCTCCGAACACCGTGACCTGGGCATCGGGAACTTCCTTGGCCCAGCGTTTCCGCAGTTTGGCCATGATCGCGACGTCGCGGAGGTCGGGGCTTTGCCGCTCTGCGAAGGGTTTGAGCACGATGAACATGGAGGCGAAGTTCGCACTATTGGCCTGGAGCAGGAAGGACATGCCGGAGTTGGTGATAGTGTGATTCACACCCGGAACTTCCCGGGCAATTTGCTCGACCTTCATCACGGTCTTGTGAGTCCAATCCAGGGACGCAGCGTCGGGGAGTTGAACATTCACGATCAACCGGCCCTGGTCCTGCTGGGGGATGAACCCCTTAGGAGCTTGCTGGAATGTCACCACAGTCGTGACTAGCAGGCCAACGTATCCGATCATGACAATCACGTAAATCCGCATCAATCGCCCGACTGCCCAGGCGTACAACGCAGTCCCTCGTGCGAATACCCAGTTGAAGAGTCGGCCGGAGAGCGACAAGGGGAGCATGACCCAGGCAACGAGGGATGCAACTGGGCTCTTCTGAGCCTTCTCTTCGTGTTTCCCTTTCAAGAGGATGGCCGCCAGGGCCGGGCTGAAGGTCAGTGAGTTAATTGTCGAGATCACAGTCGAGGCGGCGATGGTGACGGCAAACTGACGGAAGAACTGACCGGTCATGCCACTGATAAATGCACAGGGCACGAACACCGCGCACAGCACCAGGGCGACCGCGACAATCGGCCCGGTTACCTCGCCCATTGCTTGCCGGGTTGCGTCCTTCGCAGCCAGCCCGCGTTCCAGCCAGCGCTCGACGTTCTCGACCACCACGATCGCATCATCGACCACGATTCCGATCGCCAGAACCAGCCCGAACAGGGAGATATTGTTCAGACTGAACCCGAGGACCGCCATGACCGCAAACGTACCGAGGATGGCGACGGGCACCGCCAACAGAGGGATGATCGCGGCCCGCCAGCTTTGGAGGAAGACCACGACCACGACCGCGACGAGCCCAATCGCCTCGATCAAAGTCCAGACCACATCCTCGACGGATTCCTTGATGAAAGGGGTGGTGTCGTAGGCAATCGTATAATCGACACCATCTGGGAAACCGGCCTTGAGTTCCTCCATCTTGGCGCGGACCCGGTCCGCCACCTCCAGGGCGTTCGTCCCGGGGAGTTGGTACAGCCCAAACCCCACCGATGGCTGACCATCAAGGCTGCAGATCGTGTTATAGTTTTGGGCACCGACCTCGATCCGCGCGACATCTTTCAGACGCACGATCCCCGACACCGGTGCTGGTGTCCCCACCCCCAGCATCCCTCCGGCCAGCCCCAGTGCGCCGACCGTGCCACCGGCCGGGAGGATTCCGCTGGTTGTTCCGTTGGTGTTACCACTACCAGCCGCAGGGGGTGCTGTCAGGCTCACGGTCAACCCGCCCGTGGGGGCCACGGCTGAGGCGGTGTTGGTGGTCGTGACTCCGGTGACGGAGTCGCTGTATCCGGGGCCGCCCAGATTGCTGACCCCCAGAGCGTCGAGGCCCAGAGCGTTGGTCAGGACGTTCGAGGTGGAGGTGTAGTACTCAGAAACCGCGGCCGATGCGAGTGGGCCGATACCGAGTGATTGACTGCTGCTGCCGGCTGACTGCATTGCGCTGGATTGAGTGTTCTTTCGCGGAACCGGTCCGATCTTGCCGGCCGATCCCGCCGGAACCCCGGCCTGGGACATAATCGGGGGTGCCCCCCCAATTTTCACCACGATGTCTTCAAATTGTTCTGGCGCGGAGAGTCGACCGAGGGTATCGATCGGGAGCTGGAATGCCAGCCCCGAGGCCGCCGGGGGTTGCCCGATTCGGCCGGCGGGAGCATCCACGTTTTGAGTCGAGATCGCGTTGGCCACATCCATAGCCGTCACGTTCCGCGCGGCCATTTTTTGCGGGTCGAGCCAGATCCGCATGCTGTAGTCCCGCTGACCCTGGATCAAAACGTCCGAGATCCCATCCACCCGGAGTAATTCGTCCTTGGCATAGATGGTTGCGAAATTACTCAGATATTTGTCGTCGTAACGCCCATCTGGCGAGATAAAGTTGACGATCAGCAACATATCCGGTGTCTTCTTCCGGATCGTGATCCCCTGCTGTTGGACCGCGGTCGGGAGTTGCGGCATCGCCAGCGCAACCCGGTTTTGGACCATCACCACCGCGGTCCGTAAGTCGGTGCCGATGTCGAACGTAGCGGTCAGTGAGTACGACCCGTCGTTACCGGACTGGGACGACAGGTACAGCATCCCATCGATCCCGTTCACCTGCTGTTCAATTGGGGCTGCCACGGTGTCCGCCACCTCCTGGGCGCTGGCACCGGGGTAACTGATCGAGATCACGACGCTCGGGGGGGTGATCCGGGGGTATTGGGCGACCGGCAGAGCGAGGAGAGCGAGCGCACCGGTCAGGGTCATGAGCGCAGACAGGACGGTCGCGAAAATGGGTCGGTCGATGAAGAAGTTCGAGATCACGGGGCGCCCTCGGAGCGGTCGGAAGCCAGGGCCGGTGTTCGTTCTCACCCGGTGGGGAGGTAGATCGAGCTAAAACCCATCACGAAAGCACGAAAGACGAAGGAGTCGAAACCAGCCTCTGGCTCCCCCTTCCCTCGTAGGGAAGGGGGCTGGGTGGTTAGGTTCTGCCTCCGGCTCCCCCTTTTTATACAGGAATCCGCTGAGGTTATCACATTCCTGGAGCGATCATCGGTCTAACGTGAGGGCGAGGCTCCTGCCGAGCGTGATGCTGGTGAAGCTCGGCAGTAGCCTCGCACTCCCGTGTGTGCGNNCATTTGCACGTCTAATCGTCTTTTCTATAGATGCGACAGCCTCAATGGGTTTCTGTATTAGGGGGTTGGGGGGTTAGGTTCTGCCTCTTCTCACCCTTCCCGTTTTTCCCACCCCCCTTGGCACCCTGCTTCTCCTCGCCGGGGGCTGGCGGTTGCGGCTTGCGGCGAGACGTTGCCTCGGCTCCGCCCGTCATTGTCGGCATTGGCGTCTGCTCCGGCTTGATTTCCATCCGTGGTCGGAGTTGCGGAAGGCCGCCCACCACGACCCAGTCGTCCGGCTTGAGTCCCTCTTCGATCACGCGCAGCCCATCTTCCTGGAGGGCACCAGTCTTGACCCGTCGGTATTGGATCTTGTTCTCGGCATCCACCACGTACACAAACTTCAAACCCTGGTCCGAGCCGATTGCCTGATCGATCACGAGGCGCGCGGGGTACGATTCCCCGAGAGGCAACCGGACACGGATAAACATCCCCGGCAGCAACGCCCACAGACCGCTTGAGACTCGGGAATTCGGGAAGATACCCCGGACCGCGATCGTCCCGGTGGAGGGGTTGACCTGATTGTTGATGAAGTTGAGCGATCCGCGGTGGGGATACCCCTCCTCCCCCTCCAGGGCCAGGAAGACGGGAAGGTTGGTTTTCTGCCGGGTCAGGACGTTGGCCTGCCACCCCGCACCCCCGAGGAGCCCCAGCACACCGGTTACTTCGGTTCGCCGCAGGGGCGGTCGGACCTTGCCTCCACTGGTCGCCTTTACCAGGCGGTCGTAGGTCCGCTCCTCGACGTCGAAGTACGCGTACATCGGATCCACCGATACGATCGTCGTCAGGAGCGTTTGATCCTGGGTGATCAGGTTGCCGCGGGTGTAGTAGTAGCGGCTGATGCGGCCATCCATCGGTGACCGGACTTCGGTGAAGGAGAGATTGAGTTTGGCGTTTTCGAGTGTCGCCTCAGCGACTTTGACCCGGGCCTCCGCCTGGTCCACCGCCCCCTTATCCTGCACGATTTGGAGCTGGCTGACGGCTGACGCGGCCCCGAGCGGGGTGTCCAGACCATAGACGGTCTTGGCCAGTGAATACTGGGCCTGGGACAGTGCGAGCTGGCTTTGCGCCTGATCGACGAGGTTCTGGTAAGGCCGGGGGTCGACCTCGAATAGCAGGTCGCCTTCCTGGACCTCTTCCCCTTCCTCGAACCCCATGCTCATGAGTTGGCCGGTTACTCGTGCCCGCACATTGACCGACTGAACCGCGTCTGTCCGACCGGTGTAGTCGGTGTAATCTGTCACGGATCGATCGATCGGATGGCTCACGGGGATGATGGGAGGCGGGGCCGGTGGGGCCTCAGCCGGCTTTCGTTGGCACCCAGCGATCACCCCCACAACCAGCACGCAAGCACAAACGGATCGACAAATCTTGAGCGAGAGCGGACTCCGTGCGCTTCGGGACGATTCGATCACCGTCTCACGGTTCGCTCGGAGTGGCAGCCACCGAATGTGCATCGCGGTGTCCTCAGAGGGGTTTTCCGGGTTGCGGACGGGCGGAGAAAACGAGGGCGGTACGGGGTGGTGCCACTGCGGTGGGATTGCGGTCCAGAAACAGCCCAAGGCCTCTCCACATCTCCTGTTCCTGGAGACTCATGATGTTTTAGGCAATACTTGCGCCGGCGCAGACGGAATACGACGGAGTTTCCCTAAGTGGTGATATGAAAAGAACAAGCGATATACAGGAGGGTCAGGGGGCAACCATATTCCGACTCACTCCACCTGGGAACTCGTGCTTTTCCGCCACCTGGCGCAAAACACGCCCCTGATGAAATCCAGCTCAAAACCAGGGCATTGGCCCGCAGATGACGCAGACTTCGACACACGTGCTTAATCTTTTAAAGACAAGATTAACCACAGAGACACAGAGGACACAGAGAGAAGACAAAATCCGGCATGGTTCAATGAGTGGGTGGGAGGGGTAACATTGTCCTTGGCGAACCGGCGACGTCAGTCGCCGGGTCAACTGATACGGACCCGGCGACTTACCTCCCTTGGAGGCTGACCCGGCGACTGACGTTGTTACCTTTGAACCAGGCCAACAATACGATAGAGAAGATCTGTCTCTCTCGGATTTCGGTTTTTCTCTGTGTCCTCTGTGTCTCTGTGGTTAATTTATGATTGACAAGCCAATATCAAACACAGAGACACAGAGAGAAGCCAAGTGGCAAAGCCTGCTCGCCAGCCGTTTTGGTTACGGCTCAGCCGCGCTGCGTCATCTGCGGGCCATGTTTTTAGGCTCGCAGCGAAGTCGAGAATCACGGCCGACCAGGCATGACCGAGGGCAGAACCCCCCCGGCGGGGACGACCATCTGGCGACGTGGCAGTGGGGTTCCGCCACTCATCGCTGAGAGGGTCGCCCGCAACTCTTCCGCGTGTGTCCGGGTGTCCGGATGCCGGTCTTCCCGGAACAGGATATTGCTCCCTGCGTCGGCGTGAATCACTGCGCCATCGAGGGCCACGCCAGCGAACAAACCCCGACTCCGGGAGTACGACAGGATCTCGGTGCTAAGTCTCGCGTCTGTGCCGGCTTCCGCTTGCCGCCCAATCGGTCCGGCTGCGACCGCGGCATCGACCCCGAGAGTGATCTTTCCTTTCCCCGCCAGGAGCCGGTCGAGGCTTCGACGGGTGCGGAAGATCAGCACCACATCAGTGGATTCGATCCCCGCCTGGAAGCCGACACTCGCTCCTCCGATGTTGATGAACACCGGCTCGCCCCAGGCCCCATTCTTCTCCCGGGCCAGCACGACCCCGTGTCCACCCTGGCCGGCGAAGACGAATCCGGCCTTGACCACTCGGGGGATGATCGCCACCCCCTGAGCCTCGGCCAGTAGGGTCCGGGGAATGCCGTTGAGCGGGATGGCGGCGAGTTCGTCCAGGATGTCGGTGGCGTTGTGGAGCGTCGCGGCGGGAGTGGGGTGAAGGTGGATGGCCGGCGGGAACGCGGCCACGGGTGTGACCGAAATCACGAGCAGGGCGAACGCGCTCAACAGGAGGGGTCTCATGGCAACCTCGGGGCGAATGTCTGGGACCGCCCGGGTGGCGGCCTGATCATGTGAACCATCGGCCCTCCTATACCCCAATCGCCCCTACCGATCAATCCGACCCCCGATGGGTGGTCTGGGGAGGTTGGGTTGTTCCTGGTTGCAAACATCGCAAGATTCACGCAATCCACAAGTCGTTGCAGGCTTGCTGGTAGCTCTGTTCCAGATTGAGCGGGTCGACAAGTTCTCGTGGTCGTGCGAGTTCTGCTCGACGTGCGATGCGTGCAGCTCTCCCCGCCCGTCGGCCTGACTTGGCCGCCCTCCCGAAGAGGTGTCGGGGCTAGCGCAAAATCACTGAGCACTCATTAGCTCATTAAATTCAATTCCACAGCCTCAAATCTGCTCGCCGCTATCGACCGATATGACTGCCGGTGGGGGTGGAGGCCACGGAGAATGTGTCCTGGGTACCGACCACGACCGGGGCCGGGTCGCCCGGGTCGAATCCGGGGATCAAGTGGGTCATGGTCTGGATCACTTGATCGCGGATGGCCAGGAAACCGGCAGCGCAGCGAGGGTCGAACTGCCGCCCGGACTGGGCCTCCACCTCGGCGAAGGCGGCTACTGGCGGTTTCCCCTTTTTGCCCACATGGTAGGGTCGATTCGAGGTCATCGCGTCGAATGCATCAGCCACTGCCACGATGCGAGCCAGGAGCGGGATCTCCTCACCGGCCAGCCGGTCGGGATACCCGGTCCCGTCCCACCGCTCGTGGTGGTTCCGGACGATGGGGATGATCGGCTGCATCTCCGGGATTGTCGAGAGGATCTCGGCCCCCTTCGTCGTATGCTCCTGCATCAGGGCGAATTCCTGGGGGGTCAACCGACCAGGTTTCCTCAGGATCGCATCATCGATGCCAATCTTCCCGATGTCATGCAGCGGAGTTCCGATTTTGATCAACTCCAACTGCTCGTCCGGAAGTTCCAGATGCTGGGCGAGCATGGAGGCATATTGAGTCACCCGCTTGGTGTGCCCCCCGGTGTAGTCGTCCCGCATCTCGACGGCCTGGGCGAGAACCTCCAGGGTCTTGAGGTAGAACTCCCGCTGTTTACGAAGGAACTGAGCCGACTCGATCGCTGCGGATACATGGGCGGCCAGGGCGTCTGCCAGGTAGAGGTCGTCCTCGGTGAACGGGTTTTGCCAGAAGCTTCGGTCCAGGTGAAGGACCCCGATTCGCCGTCGCGGCGTCCTCAGCAACACGCAGAGCACCGAGGCCATCGCCCCGTCGTGCATGCTCTGAGTGACCTTCAGCTCGTTGTCCTCGGTCAGTGTGCTATACAGTACCGACTCGCCCTTGGCGAATACGCGATGGGTGAGTTTTTTCGAGTAGTGGAACCGGGGAGGCGGTTCGCCGTGCCCGACCGCGAGGGCACGAAGCCGCAGTTGGGGTTCGGGACCGTCCCCCTCGGCCAGGACGATCGCCCCGCGCTGGGCATCGAGAACGCTGACCGCATCATTCAGGATGTTATCGAGGAGCACATCCTCGCTCAGGGTGTGGACGAAGTGATGGCCAGCACGGAGCAGGGCGAACAGTTGCTCTCCGGGACGGGGCATCTCGTTGCGGTCGAATGCGATCCGCTGGAGCCCACCCTCGAAGCTGGAAGGGACGGCGGCAATGACGTGCTGGTCCGATGGCGGGCCTTCCGGACTGCTGTCGGCTGGCTCGACGATCACCGCGACCTTCCCGAACTGGACGATATCCCGCGGCCGTAACGGCTGTTCCCCGGGGCCGATCCGGACGCCGTTCACATACGTCCCGTTGGTGCTCTCCAGATCGCGAACAAACCACCCGTCCTCGCCGAGCCGGACCTCCGCATGACGACGGCTGACCGAGCTATCGTCGAGGACGATCTCCAACGATGCGAGGCGGCCGGCCCGGAGCACCTCGACCGACTCCCAGGTCTGCCCCTTGACCTCACTACTGATTCCGCGCAGCCGGATGGTCCGCTTCACATCCCGTCTCCGTCACCCGCCACCCACAGGGCATGGTAGGAAAATCGCGATTTGGTGAATCCTAACACGCATACCGACCCCGCGGGGGGCGGATTCAAGGAAACGCACACTTATTGTTTAGCACAAATCCGTTTGCGGTCCGGGCTGAACCGAACGCTCAATTCCGCATGGATAAGGAACATGACGGTCAGGAAAGAGAGGAAGTTTGGGCGGAGATGAACAATTGAACGGGATAATCGCGATTAAGAGGGTGAGCTAACCCCGGCAGCCGTACCGGGCGGCCCTCTGGAGCCATCCGGTGTGGCCTCACATGCCGGACACCTTACGGCCTGTCCCCGGCGATCCCGAGGACGGTGTCGGACCGGTGCAAGCCAGCCGCGACTCGGCCGTGCTGGTTCTGGTAGATGTCGTCGCCATTGACCCCGACAGTGGCGGTGGTGGCGAACCGAACGTTCCCGCCTGCAAACAGCACGTTGTGCCCCCACCGGTGTGGAGAGGTCGGTCCTGGTCCTGGGGCGGCCGATTCGGCCGGGAAGTCCGCGCTGACCGGAATCAGGTCGTTCTCGTCGCCTGGCGCATTGGACCGATACACCCCGAGAATCGCACCCGTTGGAGTGAGGTGCCCGAGCGAGTACGAGTAGGTCACAGGGGAGACGGCCAGGGTATAACCCCCTGGCGGTTCAGATGATGCGACTGGTACGGCTGGGCAATTCGCGTGGAACCCCGGGGGGCATTGACCGGCATCGACGAGGGCCGACACGAACGATGCGGCTGTCGGATACGGCTCGACACCAACCTGCGGATACCGGCCGGAGTGGGTGTCGGCGTATCCCTCCAGGCCCTGGTGCAGGGTCAACAGGTTGTTCTGACAGGCAAGGACATCGTTCTGGTAGCGGACCCGGTTCACGAAGGAGAAGACCAGCCCGACTGCGATGAGCCCGATCCCGGCAGCAACCACCAGATCGACACGGAACCGCCCCCCGGCTGCCCGGGGTTCGGAGCAACCGGCCGGGAACGAGGCGTGTGTCAGTCCGACCGCAGTTGGGGTTGGCAGTGGTGAGGCATCCCCGACTCGCTCAGGAACCTTGACGGGTGCCGCCGCTTGCGCTTCAGCGACAAGATAGGCCGCCAGACGTCCCACCGTACGGGTTGCCAGTCCAGGGGGTGGAGTGGGCTCATCCCGATCGGCCTCAAGCGGCGTAACAGTCGCCCGAATCCGTTCAAGGTGGGCTACTGCATCCGGGTTAGCGATGAGAAACGCTTCGACCCTGGCCCGGTCTGCCGGATCAGCCAGATCGAGCACGTAACCGATGAAATCCAGGTCCGTCATGGCAGGTTGGTCCACTCGGTCCAAGGTACATCAGCGGGGATTGACCCCGACGGTCTCCCCCTGGGTCAGTCTGCCGTTGGCTGTCACTCAGCCTCCCGGGTTCCGCACCGGGCATTCATCCCATCCCATTCCTCGGTCAGTTTCGTCAGTGCTGCGTGGAGTCGGGATTTGACCGTCCCGACTGGGATGTCCAGGGTCTCAGCGATGTCGCGATACTTCAAACCTTGAAAATAGGCCAGAAGCACGACTTGCCTGAGGAGGTCGGGCAAGCGGTCAACCGCGGCACGGACTAACTCCCGCTGTTCGGCCCGGTCGGCATGATCGGGCGGGCCGGCATCGGCGGACGGGATTAACTCAAACAATGGGCGGGGTTCCCCGTCATCATCCGTAGCGACTGCGGCATCGGCCCGCCGGTCGGCTCGCCGGTTCTTCTTTCGCAGAGCGTCGATCGCCTGGTTGGTCGCGATTGCGTACAACCAGGGCCGAGCGGGACGGCCAGGCTCATACTGTTCGATCTTCACGAACACCTGCAAAAACGTGTTCTGAAACACGTCGTCGGCCAGGTCGTCGTCTCCCAGGTAGCGCTTCAGATAGCCAAATAATTCCCGTTCATAGCGACGGACGAGGGGACCAAACACCCCGCGATCCCCACCCCGAAGGCGGATGAGGAGTTGCTCGTCGGAGTCCGGTGGCTGGCGGGGAAGGTCCGACACGTCCCTGAATACCTGTACGCTGGGAGCCGGGCAAGCGTTCACGCGACTGCGTGAGACAACCCGGAAAGGATGTTGTATCTCAGCCGCCACCAGAAGGCGTGTCAAGTGAATCCGCATTCCCTGTTTTCTTCGGCGCTGCGGCTGAGGGCATTCGCAGAGAACCTCACCCCCATCCCCTTCCCCGGGAGGGAAGGAGGGCAGATCCTCAGGTTCTGAGTCCCTCTCTCCTTCGCGGAGGTCGGTTTGGTCCCACCCCCCGACAGCTACTGATTGCAACCTCCCATCCCGACGAACATGAACGCCAGCCCGACCGCGAAGACCCCCCACCGGACCAGTTCCAGCCCGAAGGCGTTCTCGGCGGGGTACATGTCGAACCCGCCAAACGACCAGTCCCAGTCCATGATCGCTGCGATCACCAGCCACATGCCCAACAACGTCATCATCAACAAGAGTCCGCCCATAGCGGGTGTTATACGATGGCGGATGGTTCGCCGGCCTCCTTCGGACGTATCGCTTGTTCACACTTCACCCTGAAACCACCACGACTTCCTGCGCAGCCCGTTGCGTCCGGGTCGGTGGGGCGGGTATGATCAGCACTCTTAGGCAGTTGGTGAGAGAAAATCTACCAGTGGGATCGGGTGCCACGGGCGGCTTGTCCGCCCGTGAAGGCGTCACACGGGCGGACTAGCCGCCCGTGGCACCCTGCATGATCGTGGTAGGTCATTTCCTGGCATCTGCCTTACCTCCGCATCAAGGATTACCCGCAATGACGCGACCTCTCCTGATCGCTGCCCTCCTCGTCGGCTCGACTCCGAACGCGCGGGCTGAACTCCCGAAACCGCTCGTCGAGGGGCTGAAAAACCCCGAGTCGGTGGCCGTCGGCCCCGACGGCAAGATCTACGTGTCCCAGATTGGCGAGTTTGGCGTAGACGGTGATGGCTCGGTCGTCGTCATCGCCAACGGGAAGGCCACCCCGTTCGTGACCGACCTGGACGACCCGAAAGGAATCACGTTCTTCGGGAAATGGCTGTTCATCGCTGACAAAACGAAGGTCATCCGCGTCGATATCATCACCCGGCAAACCGACATCTTCGTTCCCGCGAACGCCTTTCCCATTACCCCGCTGTTCCTCAACGACATCACCGCCGATCCGGAGAGCGGGACACTATACGTAAGCGACTCCGGCGATCTCAAGGGGTCGGGCGGGGCTGTGTACCGCATCAGTCCCCAGGGACTCGTCGGACTGGTGGTCGATGCCAAGACTCTCCCCGGNNGGGGGCGATGGGCTTGCCTGGGACAATTACGGGCGGTTGTACATCAGCGATTACCAGGGCGGCCAGGTGTTCGTCATCCCGCGACCGGGCGACAAACCGGTGTTGCTGGCGACGGGGTTCAAGGCCGCCGCTGACATCTGCATGTCCGCCGACAAGAAGCAGATCCTGGTGCCCGACATGAACGCCGGTACGCTCGTTGCCATTGCGGCAGGGGTGCCGGGAGCCGAAGTCGATGAGTCACCGCTGCCCGCCGGGTTGTCGATCGCCTTTCCAGATCTCAAGTGGACCGGATGGGAACCGATCACCGACACGGGGAGACCCAACCAACTCCGGCCGATCCTCCTGACCCACGCCGGGGACGGGTCGAACCGGATCTTCGTCCCCACCCAGCAAGGGGTCATTCATACGTTCCCGAATGACCAGGCCGCCAAGGAGACGACCGTCTTCCTCGATCTCCGGGATCGTGTGAAGTACGACGACAAGACCAACGAGGAAGGTTTCCTGGGGCTCGCTTTCCACCCGAAGTACAAGGAGAACGGCGAGTTCTTCGTCTTCTACACCCCGCGCGACGGGAAGAAGCTGGCGAATGTCGTTTCCCGGTTCCGGGTGAGCAAGACTGACCCGGACAAGGGCGACCCGGCCTCGGAGGAGATCCTGATCCGGTACGAAAAGCCTTTCTGGAACCACGATGGCGGGACGATTTGCTTTGGTCCGGACGGGTATCTGTACATCTTCCACGGCGATGGGGGGGCCGGGAACGACCTGTACGACAACGGTCAGAGCCTGGGCACTCTGCTCGGCAAGGTGCTGCGAATCGATGTGAACGCCAAGGCCGATGGCAAGAATTACGCGATCCCGAAGGATAACCCGTTCGTTGGGACGAAGGACGCGCGGCCCGAGATCTGGGCCTATGGCTTGCGAAATGTCTGGCGGATGGGCTTCGACCGAAAGACAGGTCAACTCTGGGCGGCAGACGTGGGTCAGAACCTGTACGAGGAGATTAACCTGATCCGCAAGGGCGGGAACTACGGCTGGAACCGGCGGGAAGGGCTTCACCCGTTCGGAGCGCGAGGGAGCGGTCCGCGGGCAGACCTGATCGATCCGATCTGGGAGTACCACCACGACGTCGGGAAATCGATCACCGGAGGGACGGTCTATCGTGGTAGCCGTGTACCCGAACTGGATGGATACTACATCTACGGCGATTACGTGGCCGGAAAGGTGTGGGGGCTGAAGTACGATCAGGAGAAAGGGCGGGTTGTGGAGAACCGCCCGATCAAGGGTCCGAACCTCCCCGTCTACTCGTTCGGCGAGGACGAGAAAGGCGAGATGTACATGCTCACCGCAACCCGTAACGGGCGAGGCATCTACTGGTTTGGGAAGTAGTGCGGAAGCGTCCGTAAGTGTTGCCACTCCAGGAGTTAACGTCCTTCCGCCTCCCCCTTCCTTCTTGGGGAAGGGGGTTGGGGGGTTAGGTTCTGCCCTTTGGCTCCCCCTTCCTTCTTAGGGAAGGAGGTTGGGGGGTTAGGTTCTGGCCGGAAGTCTAACGAATCATTTCCTGGCAGTTCACGAAGGAGTGGTCATGACAGCCGAAGGACGCCGAATCGGTGTGCTCCTGTGGTGTGCGGCGCTTGCCGCGATTTGGTCAGGTGTCCGGGCGACGGGTCAGCCCGAGAAGGACACCGATTCGGAAGCGGTGAAAAAAATCAACGAGAGGATCGAAAAGTCGATCAACTGGTACGACGTTTTCCCAGAGGAAGGGGCGACCACCCCACTGAAGCCCAAGATAGTCATGAAGTGGCGCAACATCGTCCGCGGCCCGGAAGGCGGAGCCATCATGGTCATCTGGCCGGACAACGGTCGGCCGATCGCCATGGCTGGCATCTTCCAGTTGAAAGGGAAGATATGCCATGAGTTCGACTCCCTGTCGCGGAGTAACAAGATGATCGCCCGCAACAAGGACCGCGTGATCTGGTCCCCGATGACGCCTGGGGTGGAGTACAAACAGGTGCCCTCCGCGGCCAAGCCCGCAGAGACAGCTGCCGCGCGGTTGCTTCAGATGAAGGACATCGCTTCACAGTACAAAGCGACATTTACCGGCTGGGGAGGGGACAACACCTACCAAGAAGAACTGCGTCTTTTACCAACTCCGGTCTATCGATATGAGTTGACCAAACCCAATGAACCTGACACAAATCTTCTCGATGGTGCCTTGTTCGCCTACGTACAAGGCACCGATCCGGAAGTGATCCTGGTTCTGGAAGCGATTGGCACGGCGAAGAAGGCCGAGTGGCAATATGCGTTCGCACGGGCGAGCTCGGGAGGTTTGGAGGTGAAACGGGGCAACGAGGTCGTCTGGACGGCAGTCAAGAACCCGGCCAGTCAGATCTCAACACTCCCTCACCTCATGATGCAACGGTTGGTCGAAAAGTAAGCCCAGTTCGCCCCAAACCATCGATCTGCAATCACGCAGGCTGCCTCCCGGCGTACCTCCCAGTGGGTAAGACGACCGGCAGGAGAGCTGGATGCGGGAGATCTGCCAATCCAGTTCGGAGGGAGGGGAGATCGAAGCCAATTGGTCTTCCCTACCCCTATCTCTCCGCCTGGAATGCGACAGCATCGCGGGTTCCTGTATGAGACTGACCGATCCTCCCTCCCGAGTGCTGCCATGCCGAATAGCACCTCTCGCCGCGAGTTCCTGGCTGCGACTGCGACCACTACTCTTGCCGGTGTCTCCGCCGTCCACGCTGCCGGAGACGACACGATCAAGGTTGGCCTGATCGGCTGCGGCGATCGGGGCACAGGCGCTGCTGTGCAGGCACTCAGCGCTGACAAGAACGTGAAACTCGTGGCGATGGGCGATGCGTTCGAGGATCGCTTGAAGTCGAGCCTGGATTCGCTCCGCCAAAAGGCGGATGTGGCGGCCAAGGTGGAGGTTCCCCCGGACGCCTGTTTCATCGGATTCGATGCCTACAACTCGGTGATCGCCAGGTCCGATGTCGTCCTCCTTTGCACACCCCCGCAGTTCCGACCGCTGCATCTGAAGGCCGCGGTGGAGGCTGGTCGTCATGTGTTCGCCGAGAAGCCGGTGGCGGTGGATGCTCCGGGGGTGAGATCCGTCCTCCAGACGTGTGCGGTGGCCAAGAAGAAAGGGTTGTCGGTCGTCTCTGGCCTGTGCCTGCGGTACGACTCTGGGTTCCGGGAGACTGTCGGGCGGATTCACGCCGGGGGGGTCGGAGAGGTTCTCACCCTGTTCGCCAACGACTACCGCGGCGGGCGGTGGAAGAAGCCCCGCCAGCCAGGCCAGACGGACATGCAATACCAGATGAGAAACTGGTACAACTTCACCTGGCTATCGGGGGATTTTAACGTCGAACAGCACATCCATTTTCTGGATGTGTGCTCCTGGGTGATGAAGGACGAGTATCCCGTTCGAGCGATCGGAGTCGGTGGCCGATCGGTCCTCAACAGCCCCGATTACGGGAACATCTATGACCACTTCTCGGTGGTGTACGAATACCGCGGCGGGGCCAGGCTCGTCAGCACCTGTCGGCAGTGCCCGGGTTGCAAGAACGATCTGAGCGCGCATGTTGTGGGTAGTCAGGGCAAGGCGCTGTTGTCCGAGCGGACCGACGGTCTGTCGATTCGGGCGGCGACCGACTGGTTCTACCCCGGTCCAGCCAATCAGATGTACCAGACCGAGCACGACGAACTGTTTGCGAGTATCCGCGCGGGGAAGCCGATCAACAACGGCGAGTACATGGCGAAGAGTACCCTCCTCGCGGTGATGGGTCGGATGGCAGCGTATACCGGGCAGCAGGTGACCTGGGAGATGGCCATGAACTCGAAGGAAGACCTCACCCCCCCGGCATACGACTGGGGGGTCAAGCTCCCCGATCCACCCATCGCCGTCCCGGGCGTCACGCGGTTTGCTTGATGGATGGCCAATCGCAAAAAACTCACGAACCGGGTGGCCGGAGGCTTCCCTCATCACTACAGTGTGTGAACCGAGTTCGCGGACCGTGTGGGAGTGAATCCCCCCCGGTCCAGGCGGTTGTCAACGAAAATCGCGTCGGAATCGGGCGGAGGGTGACGCCTTCGTGCGGTTATTGGGTTTGTGACGAATCCACTGAAAACTCGGTGGGTGCCGTTGACAGATCCGGACGATGCGATAAGTTGATGAGGTCGATGACCCAACCGCAAGACCCATCAAGTCTTGAGGTGTCAGCGAACAAGGCTCGATCCCGAGCATAGCTCCGGGGTTGGGGAAGTGCTGTGCCGCAAGGCATGTCGCTTTGGTGATCTTTGACAACGTGTGGTGTGCGAGTAGCATCTGATCGACGGCCTTTTGCCGCGGGATCGGGGCGAGGTGGGCGTTCCGCAAGGGACGTGCATCGCGACTCGGTAGTGCGGCGGAAGGTTGGCGACGTGACACGAGCCTTAGAAGGCGGATCTCTGAACTACCTGTGGTCATTCTCAGACCACAGAGTTGAAGGAGCATCGCCGGATGCCTCTCGGGTCCGATGGCGGGCGTGCGGGGTGTTGGGCGGTGCGGCCAAGCTAGTAAGGGCGTGTGGGGGATGTCTAGGCGCCAGGAGGCTGAAGGGCGTGGAAGACTGCGAAAAGTCCGGGGGAGCTGCCAAACGAGCTTTGATCCCGGAATACCCGAGCCAACCCGGGGAACTGAAACATCTCATTACCCGGCGGAAGGGAAAGAAACCTCGACTCCGTCAGTAGCGGCGAGCGAACGCGGAAGAGCCTAAACCAGCGGGGCAACTCGCTGGGGTTGTAGGACTGCTAAATCGACCCGAGACCATAGTCAAACGGCGCGGAATCGCCGGCCATAGCGGGTGAAAGCCCCTTAGACGACAGGGTTGGAGGCGTGGCAGGATCCTGAGTACGACTCAACACGTGAAAGTGAGTCCGAATCTGCGGGGCCCATCCCGCAAGGCTAAGTACTCCCTGGCGACCGATAGCGAAGAGTAGCGCGAGCGAAAGATGGGAAGAACCCCGAAAGGGGAGGACACTGAACCTGAAACCACACGCCTACAAGCGGTGGGAGGGCTATGCCCGTAAGGGAATGCCTGACCGCGTGCCTTTTGCATAATGATCCGGCGACTTACCGTCACCAGCAAGGTTAAGCGGCTTTGCCGCGTAGCCGAAGGGAAACCGAGTCTCAAATGGGCGTCGAGTTGGCGGCGGTAGACGCGAAACCACGTGACCTACGCATGGCCAGGACGAAGGTGAGGTAACACTCACTGGAAGACCGAACTCACTAGTGTTGAAAAACTAGGGGATGAGCTGTGTGGGGGAGTGAAAGTCTAATCAAACGTGGAGATAGCTCGTTCTCTCCGAAATAACTTTAGGGTTAGCGTCCAACTAGTTGGCAGGGGGGGTAGAGCGACTGATTCCGAACGGGGGCCTACCCGGCTACCCGTCGGAGCCAAACTCCGAATACCCCTGTACCAAGGTCGGGCAGCTAGACGGTGGGGGATAAGCTTCATCGTCGAGAGGGGAACAACCCAGACCACCCGCTAAGGTCCCCGAGTCGTGCTCAGTGCGTAAGGAAGTTGGACCCCCGGGACAGCCGGGATGTTGGCTTAGAAGCAGCCACCATTTAAAAAGTGCGTAATAGCTTACCGGTCGAGGGGTTCTGCGCCGATAATGAACGGGACTCAAGCACGACACCGAAGCGGTGGGTGTGGTAACACACGGTAGGAGAGCGTTGCGCGTGCGGCGAAGGAGTACGGATAACGAGCTCTGGAGCGCGTGCAAGTGATTATGCCGGAACGAGTAGACGATAAAACGGGTGAGAATCCCGTTCGCCGTAAGCCTAAGGTTTCCTGGGGAAGGTAAATCCGCCCAGGGTTAGCCGGTGCCTAACACAAGGCCGAGAGGCGTAGTGGATGGGGAGCAGGTTAATATTCCTGCGCTCCCCACGCAAAACGGGACGCCGGTAAGAAGTGGGGTAGGCTAACTAGATTGCCTCAGGGCTTTTATGATCCCGATACCCACTGACGACCGGCCAAGAAAACCGCGTGGGAAACCGTACTAAAACCGACACAGGTAGGCGAGATGAGTATTCTAAGGCGCTCGAGAGAACGCTCGTGAAGGAACTCTGCAAATTAACCCCGTAACTTCGGGAAAAGGGGTGCCCACTTTGTGGGCCGCAGCGAAAAGGGTCTAGCGACTGTTTACTAAAAACACAGGTCTGTGCGAAGGCGTAAGCCGCGGTATACAGACTGACGCCTGCCCGGTGCCGGTAAGTTAAGGAAGGGGGTTAGCCGTAAGGTGAAGCCCGCGACTGAAGCTCCGGTAAACGGCGGCCGTAACTATGACGGTCCTAAGGTAGCGAAGTTCCTTGTCGGGTAAGTTCCGACCTGCATGAATGGCGTAACGACTGGACCACTGTCTCCACGAGCGACTCGGTGAAACTGTAGTTGTCGTGAAGATGCGACATACCCGCAGCTAGACGGAAAGACCCCGTGAACCTTAACTGTAGCTTGGTATTGGGTTTAGGCCCGGCATGCGTAGCGTAGGTGGGACTCCGTGAACCGGGACTTTCGGGTCCCGGGGAGAGGCCGATGAAACACCACCCTTGCCGTGCTTGAATTCTAACCCGGACTGGTGAACCCCAGCCGGGGACCGTGCTAAGTGGGCAGTTTGATTGGGGCGATCTCCTCCCAAACGGTAACGGAGGAGTCCAAAGGTACCCTCAGCCCGGTTGGCAATCGGGCAACGAGCGTAAAGGTAGAAGGGTGCTTGACTGCGAGTGGGATGCCACGAGCAGGGACGAAAGTCGGGCTTAGTGATCCGGTGGTCCCGTATGGAAGGGCCATCGCTCAACAGATAAAAGGTACTCCGGGGATAACAGGCTTATCTCCTCTGAGCGTTCATAGCGGCGAGGAGGTTTGGCACCTCGATGTCGGCTCATCACATCCTGGGGGTGGAGAAGCTCCCAAGGGTTCGGCTGTTCGCCGATGAAAGTGGTACGTGAGCTGGGTTTAGACCGTCGTGAGACAGGTCGGTCCCTATCTGCTGCGGGCGGAGGAGACTCGCGAGGCTTCCTCCCTAGTACGAGAGGACTGGGAGGGACGCACCTCTGGTGTTCCAGTTGTCGCGCTAGCGGCACCGCTGGGTAGCCACGTGCGGAACGGATAAACGCTGAAGGCATATAAGCGTGAAACTCCCCTCAAGATCAGGTCTCCAGTTGAAAAACGAAGGCTCCCGGGAGACCACCGGGTCGATAGGCCGGATGTGTAAGCCTAGTAATAGGCTCAGCGGACCGGTACTAACAGCCGAGCGTTTGGCCGCACCGTCCTTCATCCCGCTCGGGTCACCACCCGCCGCGGCGATCAGAAACGACCGCACACCACACTCTGTCACAGACCACTCACGTGACCGACTGCCCCGCCGCAAGGCGGGGTGACGGTCACCCGTGATACACACCCTCCTCCCG
>PLDW01000433.1 GCA_003136315.1 Gemmataceae bacterium
CTCGGTCGCGAAACTCACGGGTCTATTAACTCCTGCCCCCCCCGCCTTACCCTTTGTTCGACCTTTCGTTTTGTGTTTGCAACTTCACAGGCACTGCCTCAACTCTTCTTGATGGAACCGGCCCCAGGAACAGTAGAGCGAGATCTTGTAGATCGAGACTGCTATACTGTCGGACAGGAACGACTCAGGTCCAAAGTCACGTAGCCTGTGGGTATAACAGTTCGTTAATGAAAACCCCGAGTCTTTGAGTTCTTTTGGAGGCTTCCATGCCCGCACCGAAGATGCTCGGAGGTTTGCCCAAGCCGATTCTCTTCGGCCTGTATGGAGCCACTGGTGGCCTGCTTGGTGCCCTCGTCTTTGCTGAACTGCTTTATCATCTCCTCACCCCTTCGCCGCGCAGGCTCGAGGCGCAGCTTGCGATCGTGGCGTCGAAGGAGGTCGAGGTGTTTGTCGACGGACGGAACACATTTCCGGTGCAAATCGCTCGTGCCAGATTCGACGGTCCTATCACGATCCACCTCGAAGGGCTGCCGCCCGGCGTCACCGCCGACCCAGTTATCATCCCCGCAGGAAAATCCGAAGGCGAAGTGCTCGTAATCGGCTCGAGCTTGGCGCAACTGGTGGCGGCGCAGTCGGCGACAGCGGTGGCCGAGGCTGCCCCCAGCGGGCAGACGATCACCGCCGAGACGTCGATTCGTTTCAGGGTAACCAACCCCCCAAAGCCGCTTGCCGACATCGTCTTCGTACTCGACGTGACCAACAGTATGCAGTGGGCGATCGATGAGTTGAAAAACGGTATTGGGAAGTTTGCCGACTCACTCCTGAAATCCCGCGTTGACTTGCGGCTCGGCCTCGTCACCTTCCAGGACATCAGTTATCCCGGCGAGAAGGTGGAGGTGATCGAATTCAAGGGCGGGCCATTCACCGCGGATGCCGCGACGTATCGCGACGAAGTGGCAAAGCTCAAGGCAGCGGGTGGTGGCGACATTCCAGAGAGCAGCCTGGAAGGGGTGGCCGCGGCGTGCCAACTGCCGTTCCGCAAGAACGCGACAAAAATTTTGCTGCTCATCACGGACGCTCCTCCGAAAGTGTTGATGGTGAACAACACCGCAAAGGCCGTCCGGGATTGTGCTGATCAAGTCCGGAACGTGAATATTGATGCTGTCCACGTTGTCGGCCTCCGGTTCGATAAAGATGTGTATAGCCCGCTCCTCGCGGCCGGCACAGACAAGGCCGGTGGGACGTACTTTGATCTTAAAGAAGTGGTGATTGGCGATGAAGGGTTCGACGGTGTGCTTGCAAACTTCGGCAGTGTGGTGACTACCGCAGCCATCGCCAAGAACCCAGACACCAAGCCACAGGTCGCCTCGAGCATCGACGAAGCGGCGACACTCAGTGTGAAGAGCTTGCAATCCGGCGAGCAATCGGCGGCAGGCACCGAGGGGAAATTGGTTTTGCGCAGCGCTGTATGGACAGCCGCGATCGCAGCTCTCGTGTGTCTGTTCCTGCTCGGCGGACAGCACCATTACTTGCGCGGCACGCTCCCGCGGATTGGCAGCGCCACGGTCGGGATCCTGGGCGGCCTGGCAGTCGGACTGGTCGGGGGCGCTGCGGGCCAGGGACTGTTTTTCCTCGCCCCGGACATCGTCGTGCTGGCACACATCTTCCGCGTCTTCGCCTGGGCGTTGCTTGGCGGGATGGCGGGCGCCGGTCTATCGCTGTTCATCCCCAACATGAAGTGGACGCTCGGACTGGCCGGCGGAGCGATTGGTGGCGCTGCCGGAGCGATCGGATTCATCGCGGTCTCGTCCGCCACCGGCGATCTCGTCGGTCGGCTAGTGGGTGGTCTGGTGCTGGGGTTCTGCATCGGGCTCATGGTGGCCATCGCGGAGACTGCGTTCCGCCGAGCGTGGCTCGAAGTCCACTTTGGGGGTGGCGAGAAGATCACTGTGACGCTCGGCCCAGAACCAGTGAAAGTGGGCAGTGACGTGAAGGTCTGCACGGTGTGGGCGAGGGGTGCGGCGGCCCTCGTCCTGCGATTTTTCGTCCGAGACGGGAAAGTCATCTGCGATGACGTCGTACAGGGTCGTGAAACGACCGTTGGCAATGGGTTTGCTAGAGAAGTGGGCACCCTCAGCGTGATCGTCCGCACCGGTGGCGGAACTCCAACTCCCCTTTCGCCTCCAAGTTCAACTCCGGCTCCCACGTCAAAGCCAACGGCGATGCCAGTGGAGGATGCCGATGCCTACGCTTGGTCAATGCCGGTCGCGTCGAGGCCACCAGAGCCACCAGCACCACCGCCGCGCCCGGTCACTCCAGTGGTGGCGACACCAAAGCAATCGGCTCCACCCGCGCCACCGCCTCTGCCTGTAAAGCCAACACCACCGCGCCCGGTCGCTCCAGCGGTGGCAACACCAAAGCAATCGGCTCCACCCGCGCCACCTCGTCCGACTTCGCCCTCTCACCAGGCAACCCCACAGACCAGTCAGCCGATTTCCAAGAATCCAGACACCTGTCCTGGCTGCCATCGTGTTGTTTCTGGCAAGCCCGGCCAGCGATTCTGCATGGTTTGTGAAGTGACTTTTTAACGAGATGCGGCGGCCCATTCGGGCTGCCTTCTCTCGTATGTGATGCACTCGGCTTACGGCGTCTTTACACTCTTCGGGTTGTCCTCTGGGGCGTAGCGGTAATACACTTCCATCGTCAGCAGGCACATACATGTCGTCCCGAGCCGCCCGCAGTTTGCTCCGAACCATCCATTCTCGATGTCCCAACTACCGCGGTTGGTCGGGGTACGCACCTGAAGCCTCAGCAGCCAGTCGGACAACCCACCCGTGGGCTTGCCGTCAACCCCCGGCGGTCCCTCGTTCCACCTCTTCCACTCGTCCCCGCCATAGAAGCGAACGACCTGCGTTGCATAGTAGTAGAAGTAGAGGTTCGTGAGCTGTCCAACCGTCCGACTCGCGATGGGAACCCTGAGGAATGCCTTTGCGCCTTCGGCAAACCCCGGTGTCTCCGGTCGCCACCCGTCCACGTAATAGCGACAAAGCAGACCAATCGCCGACAGCGCCGAGACCGGGGTGCCACCAGGGCCATTGTAACCGTAGGCCGACTTGTTCTGCCCGGTGCTCACGAAGTTCAGGAACTTGATCGCTTTCTCGATCACTTTGTCGTCCACTTCGAGGTCTTGCGTGAGTTTGGCCGCGTGGAGCGCCTGAATCTGCCAACCAAGGATGGACGTGTCGTTGTCTGTGCCCGCGGTGTAACCCCAGCTTCCTCGTGGACCTTGGCCCTTCTGAATATAGTCGATTGCGGCCTGCGCAACCGGCTTCAGCGCTGGGTCTCGGGTCATGCCATACGCCTCGCACAGAGCCAGCGTTGCGATCCCCTGTGAGTACATGTTGGTGACGGTCATGAACTTCCCGTAGTTTCGGCCCTGGGTCATGTTCACGTCTTTCACCAGCCAGTCCAATCCGGCCTGAACGGTCTGTTTGTAACGGCCGTCCTTGTGCGACTGCCCAGCGCCAAGGAACGCGAGCACCGCCATCCCGGTCGCCGCAGCATGGTCGTTGACCATGCCAGTGTCGTAAGCCCAATTGCCGCCTTGTTTTTGCATTTGTGTGAGCCACGCGAGGCCGAGCATCACCGCTTCCTCGCCTTCCGCACTGCCACCAAACTCCTTGAGGAGACGGGCTCTCCCATCTTTCGTGCGGCCAGAGAACGCATCAGCCGTTTTCGAATCAGCCTTGGCCGGCGGGTCGGCAAGAGGCGTGGGAGACGCTGTGGAGAAGAGCAAGAGTGAAGGGGCGAAAAGCATGAAGACGGCGAGGCGGATCACGGGGCACCTCCGGAGGCAGGTCTGGAGACGAGGCAGGTTGAAGTGTACCGCGGAGCGGCTGTGGGCGAAAGGGTCATTCGATCTTGCGGCGGTTCCTGCGCGAATGGCTGGAGCCAGGAAATCGCAAGCGTTAGGGAGCGGGAAATCGACTTCCCGGATCGGAGGAGGATTTTGTGTGAAGTGTCACGGATTACGAGTTGGTGGTTTCACGAAATCTGACCTCAGGATCGCGGTGCGGTCGCTCTTGTGAAGCGACCTGAAAACCCTTCGTTTCCCGGAATCCACTATGCCGATCGTTCCCACACACCAACCCCTGTTCGTGACCCACATGCGGGATGGTCAGCGGGACAATAATTTGACCAGAGTCCGGGACTGGCCGTAGCGGCTCTTCGGGTCGATCCCGAGTTTGAGCTTTAGACGCTCGGAAATTGCGTTGAACCGGATCTGGTACTCCTGCCGTTTCTTGCTGAAGGTTTCAAAGTTTGGTGTATCAAACGTGCCTTTCATTTCCAGGTACAGGTCTCGGAGGGCTTGAACATCCGCATCGCCCCGGTGCGTTTCATCGAGATCGTGGCTGGACACGGTTTTGGCGAAGATGTCCGCGACCGGATCAAAGTGAATCCGCCGATCGGTTGCCAATAACTCTCCGAATTCGCTCCGGGCGGCGCGCAAGATCGGTACCAGTTCACGTTTTTGCTTGATTCCATCAAGCAAAACATCTTCGAGTTTATCAAGGGCAAAGTAATACGCTGCGGTTGTCACCAACAGCCGTTCAGTGACTTCAGTCAAATTATGTTCTGCGGCCCAGCGATCCTGGTCAGCCTGGCTTGATCGGGTAGCTTTCTCGATGGCGGTCTGAACGTCCCGCCAGGGAATGGCCAGATTCATCCCCTCTTTGCCGATCAGCCTGGCGGACGCTACCCCGATGACTTCTCCGCGAGAATTGAACATCGGCCCACCAGAGTTCCCCCCGTTGATCGCAGCGTCTGTCTGGTAGTATTGGAGATCGCTGAGAGTCAGGTTGTTGTTACTCAACGCGCCCTGAGTTGCGGCGTTCGATGATACGTCCGCCCCAGCTCCCGGCGATCCGATGACGTAGACTTTTTCGCCCTTACGAGTGTCTTGAGTGGCAAGCGGAAGTGGGGCTATCGTTGTAGACACCTTCAGCACCGCAAGATCTCGCTTGCGATCCTGGTATAATAACTTCGCTGAGTATTTACGGTCGCGACCTTCGCGGGCTGACGGAAATGTGACAACGATTGACTCGATCAGGTCATCGGCGATGACATGGGCATTGGTGACGACCACCTCAGGCCGGATGAGGAACCCCGATCCAGTGCCGGTTCTATTCCGCACCCGTGCGACTGCTAGCTCGCATTTCTCGACCAACTCGGGGAACTCAAGTGGTGTCAGATTGACGTTACTAGCTACTAATGGTACTACAATTGGATTTGTAGATTCGATCAAATGACTAAATCTATTTCTAAGTTCAAGTGTCTCCTTCCTGGCATGTTCCTTATCTTCACGTTCCTGCTCGGCACGGAGTCGTTCTTGCTCTCTGGCCTCATCGGCTGTTCTAGCACGCATCAGACCGATTGTTGTTCCAATTATCCCGCCGATCAACGCTATCAGCATGAAGAGTCCTACAAGGATCGGGATACGGTGCTTCCGAAGGAATTTATGGATCCGATAACCCATGGTCGGCGGGCGGGCTTCGACCACTTCATCGGCCAAGTATCGCTGAACATCGCGGGCCAATGCGTTCGCCGTATCGTACCGTCGGGTGCGATCCTTCTCCAAAGCCTTCAACGCGATCCAGTCGAGTTCGCCGCGGAAAAGTTTTGATAGATGGATCGGTTCCATTCCACGTACCTCTGCAATGCTCGCGCGACCTTCGGTTAAACTCAGTCGAGTCGAGAGTCGTGGCGGCTCCTCTTCCTGCACAATCTTCAGCATCTCCAGGATCGCAGCCTTCTTGAACCGCTCACGCTCGATCGGCGTTGTACCTGTGAGAAGTTCGTACAGCAGCACTCCAAGGCTGTATATGTCCGACCGGGTATCAATATCGAGCTGGTTAAACGTGGCCTGCTCCGGGCTCATGTAGGCCGGGGTGCCGACGACAGTCTCTAAAGCGGTGAGCAGAGTCTTCTCGGTGAGGGGTGTGCACGTCGCCTTGGCGATGCCGAAGTCGATGACTTTCGGCACTGGTCGGTCGTCATGTAAGGCGACCAATACGTTCGATGGCTTGATGTCGCGGTGTATGATACCTTTCATGTGGGCGTGTTGAATTGCGTTGCAAACGGGAACGAAGAGTTCGAGCCGCCCCCGTGGGGTCATCTTCCGCTTGTCGCAGAACTCGGTGATGGGTGTGCCCTTCACCAACTCCATGACGAAGTACGGTCGGCCGGAGGCCGTGGTGCCCACGTCGAGAACGCGGGCGATGTTCGGATGGTCCATCATTGACAGTGCCTGCCGTTCCACCTCGAACCGCGCGATCAGGGTCTTTGAATCCATCCCGGCCTTGATGAGTTTGACCGCTACAATGCGTTTCACGGGATTGGTTTGCTGAGCCATCCAAACGGCGCCCATGGCGCCTTCACCTAGTTTCTGAAGGAGCTTGTAGCGATCAGCCAGGACGACGCCAGCCGATTCACTTGTGACGGGATCTGCGAGGAACTCTACCAGACGATCAATGTCGTGGGTGAAATCAGGGTCCGTGCGGACGTGTGTGCCGCTGCATTGGGTAAGCGGAACTAGGTCGGGATAATCGGCCAGGTCAGCTTCCGAAGGAATCTTCGCCCCGCCAACGGTCACGGGAATCACGACGGCCCGGGATTCGAGGGCGGTACGCACTTCGTCCCGGACGTAATCGACGGATCCGAGTGCGCGCTGTTTCAGGATCTCCATCCAACGCGGCCCGATGACGACCAGAACGGCAGAGGCCTCGGACAGTTTCTCCCGGAGCAGATCCGGGAATTTCGTTCCGGGGCGGATGCCTTCAATGTCCCTGAAGACGGTGTGGCTGGGGAGTTGGTCGGTCAGGGCGTGGTATATCCGGGCGACTGCGTCCGGGCTGTCGTCGCGGCGATACGAGATGAAAATTGCACCCACGATGGTGCCTCGGGTGTTGGTCTGGAGCTGGTCCGCAGATCAATATTTATCCGATTGTTGCAAGCACCGAATTCCCCGTGGTTTCGGCCCTCCTGGACGGGGCAACTCCTGGAGAGCGTGTTGTCGGCGTACGGGGGACGAAGATGACGGCCCCACATTTTGAGCAGTTGACACTCTCGCCCTGAAACGAGTCGGGAACCATTTTGGGAGTCCGACATTCGTTACACACTAATGTTTTCATATACTTATCCTTCGTAATATTATACTAATAGAGTGATTAAGAAAATATATAGTTCTAGTAATGATTGATAGACAGTTGAAATCCTGCCCACTTTCGTGGAAGGTTGTCCCGAATGACTCGCGGAGCAGGAGGGAGCGGAACGGTTCCGACGACCCGTGGATTGCCCCGACGACCTTCTGCCCATTCCGGGATCTCTCGCGGCGAGTGGTACAGGTCGAGTTGAGCCTCATGCAAGGCATCGTCCGGCGCCAACCGGCCCAGCCAGAGATGATGATAGAAGCGGGTCATCAAGGCGGCGGTCGAGAGATCGTCGACGGGCCAGAGGGAGGCGACTACGGCCCGGCAACCGGCAGCATGGAACGCTCGTCGAAGGGCGTACACACCTTCCCCGGCTATGGCGGTGCCGAGGGCCGAATCGCACGCCGATAAGACCACCAAATCCAGGTCGTTCAAACGTTGCCCTGCAATGGTTTCCCCTACCAGCACACCGCTAGCCCCTCCGACGTTGGCTCCGGAGAGGGCAAGCCGGCAGCCGATAAAAGGGTTGCGGTGGAATGTGACTGCCGACACGGCTCCGGGTGCCAGATCGGCTCCATTGGCAGAAGCGTGCGTGGCGAAATGCGCAACCCGCGCGATCGCCAACTTCGCGAGCACCTGATCCGCAGTCGCATTCGGTCCGGTCAAAGTGTAGACGGGATCGATGCGGCCTACGCTTGCAGCTAATCCCACAGCGCGGATCTCCTTCTCAGTGCCCGGAAGAAACTGCAAGCGGCCGGGGCTGTAGTCAACTGCCCCGATGGCGAGAATCGGCCCCTTCAGCGTCGTCAATGGTGGAGCCGTCAGCCAGGCAAGCAATCCGGGTCCGTGGGGTACTTCCACGACTTTCAATTCTTCGAGAAGGACTTTGTCGCCGGTGCGATCCGGGAGGGCGGTGAACGGCAGGCGGCCGAAGGCCCCATCGGGGCAAACATACACTGTGTTCACTGCACGCGGGAGGAAATCGCCAAGCGGTTTCCAGACCAGATTGGCGACCTTCACGGCAGCATCACGTTCGCGGATCGGGTCGTAGGAATTCTGAGAGATCGCGACCAGCCAGGCGTCGATCGCGTCATCGATCACGCTGGCCGGACCCAGTTCCACGCGGGCCAGTTCTCCGCGCCGAGTCAGAACGAAGGCCGCGTAGTGGAGTGACATCCGCCGCCCGGTGTCGCCGGAATTCGCGGGATCCTGCTCGATGCGGTGATAGATCCAAAAGTCGACGAATGCGGCGGTGGGCGGCAGGGCCTCAGCCAAAACTCCTGGTCCGGCTTCGTTGCGGGGCGGCAGCGGAAGACCCTGGGCGAGAGCCAGCCGGGCTTCCAGATCCTCCTTCTTTCGGGACAAGTCGGTCGGTGGACCGCTCGTGCCGGGGTCGATCGCCGGAGCCAGTGCCTTCGCGGCCAGTTCGCTCCGAACCTCCGCCAGTTGACGGAGCAACTCCTTCACTGCGGGGTTGTTTGATTCGACCGCCGACCGTCGGCGATAATCCAGCATCCGCATTGCCGCTGCCTTCGATTCCCACAGGTACCAGTAGTCTCGCGAGTCGAACGGTCCGGTGACGGATAGTAGGCCATCTGTCGCCCCTGCGGCCGAACTGAGTTGCTGCAACATGTCAGCCTCAGAGAGGTACGCAGCCTGGGCCCGGGTATGCCCAAGGGAGATGTTGAGAGAATCCCGAAAGAATTGAGCTGCCGCCCGTTGATCCTCCGGCGCAGGGAATCGGAGGTGGAGATCGGCGAGTTTGATCAAAATGAGGGCGAGTGATGGATGCCCATTCGGACAGCGGTCATCCGGATAGAGAGCTCGAACCATCTCCAAGCAGCGGAAGAATGTCTGGCGGGCAGCAACACGGTCCCCGGCCGCCATCAGTGCTTTCCCACGAATCAAGAGAACCGTTTCCAGATCCTGGTGGCCGCGCGGATATTCGGATGCGGGATAGGCAGCTTCCATCGCCTGGAGCGCCTCATCCGACAAGGTCAGCGCCTGGGAGAATTGCTGGTTGTCGATCGCAGCATCTGCTTGATTCCCGAGAGTGAAGCCCAGCCTACCTCGTACAGACTGACCTCGGCGAAGCTCGACCGCATCAGCCAGCAATCGGTCCGCTTCGACTGACTCTCCACGGGCCCGGAGAATCAGTGATAAGTTATTCTTTGCTGTCGCCTGCAGATCAAGGTATTTTGCGCGCCCTTCCGGGGTTCGGCACAGCTCCTCGCAACGGGTCAACGCTTCCCTCGCCAATGTCTCCGCTTCGGCGTATTCTTTGCGGATGAAAAGTGCTCCAGACAACTGGATTAAGAGGGTGGTCATGTCGGAGCCGTTCGGGTTTGCAGGCCCGAATTTCCGGTACATCCGAAGGGCCTCCCGGAATGCAGTTTCAGCCGCAGAATGCCGGCCCAATTCGAGTTGCCCGCTGCCGCTTGTCAATAGGAACAGCGCCAGCCGTTTATGCCCATCAGGAAACCGCGAGGGGGGGAACACCCTGTCCATGCACGCCCGCTGTTTTCGGAAGGCATCATCCGCTCCAGGGACATCCCCCATCCGAGATAACACGACGCCGAAGGCACCGTACAGGTCGGCTACCATAGGAGAATCTGGTTGGAAGTGCTGAAGGAAGCCCGCCAAACACTTTGCCATTGCCTCCTTGGCTTTGGCCGGTTGGCCAGCGGCGTAATATCCGTTCGCCTCCTCGTAATATTTAATCGCCTCTGCCATGTCCCGGAGTACCTGATTCACCTCGGCCTCGTTGGAGGGGTATTTCTTCCACCACGCTTGCATTTCATCAAAAGTGATGTGGCCATAGATCTTCGCGATCTCGGCCGGATCGACTGACACCCGGGACGCGAGTTTCACTGGACCCCGTGGCGCGGCTGGCGGCTGTCCGGCGGCGAGTCCCAATGCCATGATCAGTCCGCATGCAGTGAGACTCATTCGCGCTGTGGTTCGGCTCATTTTTCCACCTTGGCGAAGCTGACTGCGGTCGTGTACGCCGCGTGAGGCTGGAGTCGGCGGGCGAGGAGATTGTGGATCTGGGAATTCAAAGCATTTTGTGGCTTCGCTGTATCGTAGCCGCGGGTGCGATCTCCAGTTGCGATCGGCATGCCATTATCGAAGGCCACGAAAGCCTTTTCATTCTCCAATTCGTGGTGTTCCTTCAGACCGGCGAACAACGCCTCGATCTTTTCGTCTGGCAGGCTCCACGGCTCCGTCCTGATGATCGCGAGTACCGATTCCATTCCCTGCTCTGCATCGGTGATCGTCCATGTATTCACCTGATCGAGAGGTAACGTGGGATCGTCCGGCGGAGCGTATACCACACGGACCAAGGATTCTTTGGCGGGTCGCGTCCCCCATTGAAAATCCTTCCAGGGATAGAGTGGGTAAACCTTTCCCCCGGAACTGACCGCGAAGACATAGCAGTAAGCAGGTGCCGAGATTCGTACGACCGCCCGCACCCGATCACCTGGCCGTGCCGGCAAGGTGTGGGCGTCGCGAAGCCCACCCGAAAACTTTCGCGTCGGACCGCCGACAAACTCCATGTCAACCATCGCGGTCAGTGAAGTCGTTGGAGTCGTCAGGGTCGCAGGGGCGATATCGCCGGGTTTCTCGGCCAGTACGGGCGGAGAGGTCCGGAACCACCCGCTGGCTGCTCCGAGTCCAAGTCCCGCCCCGACGAGAACCACCGCAACCGGGATCAGCCACCACCGTCGGGTGCCAGGGCGTTGTTTGCTGCTCTCCGAACTCAGCCGACTGCCCGGGACGACCGGTGTTCGATCCGTGGGCTGTGGAGATGGGTATTCGCCAACTGGCGACAACGGACCGGGCTCGGGCCTCGCGTCGAGTCGGTCCAAGGCTGCAACCACGACTGCGGCAGATGTTGGCCGGTCGGTTGGATGCTTGGCCAGCATCGAATGGATTAAATCCGCCACGACAGGGGGCAAATCGGGTCGTGCGGTGGCCAGGAGGGGGGGGTGGAATTCGGCTGTAGCTCGAATTGTTGCCAGACTGTTACCTCGCTCGAATACTTTTACTCCTGTTGCCGCTTCGTACAACACGACTCCAAGGCTAAACAAATCGGAGCGAGCGGCGATCGGCTCGTCGATCGAATTCGCCTGCTCAGGCGACATGTAAGCAGTCGTGCCGACGATGACTCCGTCAGAAGTCGCTCGGTTCCCCGATCCCGACTCAAGGACCAGCCCGAAATCGAGGATGAGCGGTCGCCAATCGGCCCCGTTCGGTTCCAGCCACAGGTTGGACGGTTTGATATCGCGGTGGATCAGGTTATTCTGATGGGCCGCACTCAATCCGTCCGCGACCCCCCGAGCCAGGCGGACGATCTCCTCGGCCCTGAGTGGGCCGCTACGGGCCAGGCGAGCGGCCAGTGTCTCCCCACGGAGGAGGGGCATGACCTGGAACAACGTCGAGCCGTCCGCGTCAACGTGGTACAACGTGAGCACATTTGGGTGGTGGAGTTTGGCCACCGCCCGAGCCTCCTTCAGAAATCTGGTCCGAACGCCCGGTCGATCAGTCAGCGCCGGACGGATGACCTTCACAGCAACCGGCCGCTCGGCAAATGAGTCAAAACCCTCGAAAACGACCCCCATCCCACCTTCGGCCAGTTTTCGCACCACCCGATATTCCCCGATCCGGCCGAGGTCGCCTGGGATGTCAGACGGGTGCAGAAATGGGTAGGTACACCCGATATCGCGTTCGGACGTTCCCCCCTGCGAATCGGGTGCGAATGCGTCGCAGACGGTACTCGCGTGCTCGGGGAACATCGCAGCATAGTCGGATGGGGTGGGCAAGTGGCCGGTCGGCAATCGGACTGCCGCATCCGCCAGGATTAACTCAATCAGGTACGGAGGGTGTGACAGACCCGGGTGGACCCTGGTGTACTCGCACACCGGAATCAGGTTCCCGACCGTGGCACGCTCACGGATGTCAGCCTTTGCCCGGGCAAGGGCGGTGCTGGCGTCAGGGTTGGTAACGTCAGAGGACACGAAAAAGATACTCCGAGGAGAGCATCAGTCTGAAACGGAAGTCAATGTCCAAAACATTCTATCCGCGCAAGCCGTCAGAGTCAGTACATTGCCCCACAGTGAGGGCAGACCCCAACGGGTTTGTCGACGCCCGACCCGCATTCGGGACAGGTGTACCCCGAGATTGTTTTGCTCGGCGTCTTCGTGACCGTTGGCGACGCAACTGGCTTGGCCGCGGCCTGTGGCGATGCAACGGGTTTGGCTGTGATCGGAGCCGCTGGCTGTGGTGGTAGAACGGGTTTGGCTTGGGGCCTGGCCTCTCTGACGACTGGCTCAGCTACTGGGCTCCCCCGCGCTGGCGTGCTGCCGCTGGCCGTCCGGACAATCACCTCTACCCCTCCAGCCTGCCACCGATCGCCATTGGCAGCCAAACGCTCGCCGCCGTTGGCCAAATCGTCACACACCACCTTCCCGTCTCGTATCCAGTATCTCAGGGCTACCGGGGCAGCACCTCGTACCCACACCGCGCACTGGCGACCATCCCCACCCACCTTAACTGGCTCTGGACCCAGATTCACAGTAATCGTCTCCCCTCCCCCAAATCGCACCTCCAACCATGCTCGTCGGAGGATCGCTTCCACCAACGCGACCATCAGGCCAATAAAAAACCCAAGGATGACCGCACCGGCCACCCGCCCGATGGTGTCCCCGAGGCCGATCCCAGAGGCGATTGAGAAGCCGAGAGCCCCAACTCCACCCCCGATCGCTCCGCCGACAACCCCGTGCGACTTCCGGAGGTTTGGGACAACAAAGGCAAGCCCACCCCCGGCCAGCGCTCCAAGGGCCGACCATCCAACGACCCGGAACATGACCCCAACGACTGAACTGCTCGGAGCGAGAGCAAACAGCCCCTGCCCAACCGCTCCACCGATCAGCCCGGCAATTGCCCCACCGGCCAAACCGAGAAGGACGGCGGTCGGCGGTGGCCGACGGTTCAGTGACAAGTACTGGATGGCCGCCAGAGCCAAACTGATTCCAGCGGTGATCGCCGCTGTCCAACAACTGATAGCGGCAAGCAATCGACCCCCAGCCCTGGCGTCGTAAGCCCGGCTCGACTGCAACCCCTGTGTCGCCGCAAGGGCCGCTGGAGGGGGCGCGGACGACAGTCGGGCATCCGTCGCCCTCGCAGCAGTCGCGGCCGTGGCAATCATCCGGCTCAATTCTGGCAACAACCGGTTGAAGGAGTCCCGCCCAGTCGAGATTTGTTGCAGATCGAAAAATTGGCCGGTCGGCCCTCCCCAGAGCCGTTCGTAGATATTCCGGATTCTTCGGTCCCCTGGTCGCTCGTCCGGATTCGCGACAATGTGCAACTGGTCGATGTGGCGTTCACGGAGGATTTTCTCGGCTTCTTTCACGGACCGTATTCGCATGTCCGGTAGTTTCGGGGGCGCATCAGTGATGAGCAGAAGAACCTTCGTTGCCTTGGGTCGGAACGACAATTCGGCTGCTTCACAGATGGCGTCCAGAGAGCTCTCGGGGATGTCTCCACCACCACTTGCGATGAGTCGTGAGACCTGACGCTTGAATTCCACGGAGTCGGTCGTAAACGCCTCACCCTCCTTGCCAAACTTCAGCACTTCAGAGGGTTCCCCGTTCAACCAGTCACGGAAGGCGACGAGCCCGATTCGGAAATCGATCCGTTCCGGGTCCAAGCCTTCTGCGAATGCCTTGATTCCGTCTCGAACCCCGTCGATAGCTGGCTGCATGCTGGATGTCACGTCAAGCACGAAAACCACATCTACTGACGGCTTCGGCAGGGGGTCGACGCGGACTTGCACGACGGCCGTTGCCGTCACCGATTCACCGTTGGTCGTAGCCGTCGCAGTTGTCGTGACCGGGTACACTCCCGGAGGTACGGCTATGGCAACCGCCACTTCCGAATCCCGCGTCCCACGGTCCGTACCGGAGAGGGATGCGATTGAAACCCCCGACGGCTGTCCTGTAAATGATATGGTGATCGGCGCGCCGCTCAGTTGGTCCGAATCAAAGTTCAGGGTGAATGTGTTCTTCCCTCCTTGATACACCAAAACATCCGGCGAGACGGAGACTGCAAGCCGAGGAGAAGGGGGCGGAGGTGGAGGGGGGGGTGGAGGCTAAAGAAGCCTNNCCCCCAACAACCCTCCACACCAGTTCTCCAATCAGCAAGGCCCCGATCAACCCACCAGCTGCCCCAAAGAGCCCAAAGCGGACTGGTCTTGGCAATTGAGAGAGGAAATTGTTACTCATCGGCGGCCTCTGTTGGTGAATCGGCAAAGTAACGCGCCCGACGATGTCGCTGCAAATGTCCGCAGCCCTAAGTTCTGAGATTGGAGCAGCACCTGCCCACCACGCGAAGCGACGATGATCGCTTATGCTCCACCCCCCCACCAACGATTCCGGCTGCTGCTCTCTTCTTCCAGTCCAGATTCCGGATGAGGAATTCAGCCTCATCCCAGTCACACACCAAACAAAACCCACGCGATCACAAAGTCGCTCATAAGTTCTCACGGGCGGATTATACTCACGTTAAGACTGCGAGTCTACAATACGCCTGCCCTCAAGCAAACTCAACCCCCGGGTGGTGGCCCGATTTGCAACACGGTGACCGACGCACCGCGGTGCCGATCTCGCCCCCTTCTTCTAGGTACACGACGAAGTTCGATGAGAGGGACACCGCCAGTTGAAAACGCAATACCCGCGCTACGACATCGCCCCACAGTTGGCACACACTCGCAATCCGGGTTTCCCCGAGACCGAGACCCCGCACTCCGGGCAAATGTCTCCTGGTGTCATGGGAGTGTTTGCAACTGGTGGGGTCACTGGGGCAGGGGTAGGCAAAGGCGCCGGGCCGCGAGGTTGTCCTTTCGGCATGACGGGAGTCGCCTGGACGTTTGGCCAAGTCGAGATCGGTACTGACGCAGGCACCACGGACACGGGTCGAGTGACTGCTGGAGCCAGTGTCGGTTTCGTGGCTGGAGGTTGCGGTGCTGGCTTCGCAACGGGTGGCTGTGGTGCCAGTTTCGCAATTGGTGGCTGTGGTATCGGCTTCGCAACTGGTGGATGTAGTGCTGGCGGCGCGGCGGGTGGCGGGGTTGGAGGAAGGCGTGCGGGGATTGGGTCGGCCAGTCGGAGATCGGTTCGTTCTGCTGTGTTGAATCGCAGGTATGTCGAACCGATCTTGATCATATCCCCGTCGCTCAGCGGTACCTGGCCAAGCGCAGGGCGACCATTTACCAACGTCCCGCACGGCGAGCCATGATCCTCGACTGCGTACCCGCTAGGCGTCCGGATGAGCGCTGCGTGGTCGTCGATTACCCCTTCACCGGAAAGCAATAGCCCGGACGTTGGGGACTTGCCAAGCGGCGTCGAGTGACCAGCGAGCAGGAGTTGCCGACCTGCACCGTACCCGTCAACGACCGTGACCCAGGCATTTCGCAGCAGTACCTGGACGAGTCCGACCATGCTCCCGATCGCGACCCCGATCGCGACGAATCCAACCGCCCGGGCGGTCATGCCAGTACCCCCAGCAAGGGCGCCTGCCAATCCTCGGAACAATAACCCACCGACGAGCCCCCCAAGCAGGCCACCCAGCAAGCCGTTCCGAAGTCGTCGCGAGTCCAGGCTGTAAAGAGCGTCGGTCCCGCCGATTCCGACACCGATTACTGTCCAACAGAGCCACTGAGGGAGCCCGACGCGATAGAGCCCCTGACCCGCCAGCCCGCCGAGTAACCCGCCGAGCAACCCACCCAGAAGCCCTGTTCCTGTACGGATTGATGTCCCTTGCCACCCGCCCCCAGCGAGTCCGGCAGCCAGGCCGACACCAGCCCCAATCGCGGCCCCGACGATCCCCGCACTCGGGATCGCTTCCCAGGCCGCCCCTGCGGACCAGGGAAGGATCGCGAATTCGCACACGACCCAACCGGCGAAGGCCGCCCAACCGGCGAGGATAGCAGCGAAATACACTTGTCGAGCGAAGGACATGTGTGACCTCCCACTATCGGATGACGCTACCTCTCTCGCACTTCACCTCAACCGATTGCGTTCCCACCCCGGGAACATTCACCTTGAACTCGACGACTGGTCTCACGAATTCGTCAAGTGTAACGGGCCACGCGGCTTCGGCATAGGGCACGCCCTCTGCCGTCTTCCCCTCCATGTCGATTTCGGGGGGCTTCCCTCCTGCGAGCGACACACCCGGCGGGAGAGTCAAGGTCGCCTTCAGCCGCTCGGGTGGGTGAAACACGCGAGCAACAACCCAGAACGGTCGGCCCGGGGTCGCTGGGGCATCCGTTGCTGGGCGGGCAATCAAATGGGGAGTTGCCGGGGCAACCTCCACCGTCTTGGATTCTTCCTGACCCTGGGGGGACAATCGCACCACCACGGTGGCCGGCCCCACCCGCCCCGGGGCGACACGGACAATCCACGAAACTGGCACCACTCTTCCGGTCGGCGTCGGCTGGGATTCCTTCTGATCGGGGGGGGAGAGGGCGAATCCAGGCGGGAGTTTTAGATTGACAGTCCCTCCTGCCGCCGGGTTCGCAACCTGTGCCGTGATCCGGAGCACGCCACCGGCTTGCGGGGTTCCATCCACCCGGAGGGTGGCGAGTTTCGGCACAGTTGGGGGAACTCGGATGGCTCCGACCACGCTTGCCGTCGGATTCGCCATCCGGACGGTCACTGGCAGATCCCCGACAGCGGCAAGCGGCAGTCGGACCAGCCAACTTGCCTGGACGACTGACCCCGGCGGGACCGGCTGCAAGGCCACCGACCCGGGTTCGAAGGTCGCTCCGGCAGGGAGTTCGAGAGTCGTGGTTGTACCAACCTTCGAATTGAACACGGCGGCTGTCACCCGAACCACCGCCCCTGGGGCCGGGGTGCCGGTTACCAAAACTGGTTGTAACGCAGGACGCGGATTATGCACCACGATCGTATACGTCTCGGGCTTCGCGGCACCCGACAGCGTGGCAGTGAGTTTCGCCTTGCCGCCGAACTCGTCGGATGGGGTGACGAGCCAGTCGACCTTGGTGATGGTCACCCCCGCCTGGATCTCGACCGGTTTGACCGGCGGATCGTCCTTGTCCAGCGAGAGTCCGGCCGGGAGGTCCAGGGTAACGGTTTGACCCAGTTTCGGGTTCTTGACGAACGCTGACACGCGGAACGGCTTTCCGGGTACGAATGGACCATATGCAGCGATGTTCAGTTCTGGGTTCTGTCCGGAGAGTGATCCGAGGCCGTAGGTGTACTCGAACACCCGTTGCTTGCCGGGAGCGATTGTGGCCGGAAGGTAGGCAAGAACGATGGCTGAGTCGCCGTTGAACGATTTGGCCAGCGGCCAGTGCCATCTTTTGTCCAGCCACTCCACTGCGGCGAAGGGGTATTCGGGATCGCGGGCAGCGGCGATTCGATCCCCCGGCCACTGGGTGATGGCAACGGCGTCTGGTCGCTCTGCCGCAGAGCCTTGCGGCGGAGCCAACCCGATCTGGACGACGGTCATGGTCGGGTCACCCAGATCGTTTCGCTCCAGCGCAAGGATATGGTCGGGCACATCCTTCTTTGGTATTTCAATTGGTTTGTCGATGACTTTCTTTTGCCCCGGAATGAAAAACGGCACTCCATCGTTCGAGCCGATGTACGTGTCGATCATCAGCCGCATGCCAGCCTTGTGCGGACGGGTATCGATGTTTGTGAGTGTGTAGCGAATCCGGAGAGTGTCCATTTTCCGCGACACCAAACCTGCCTCATATTCGACACGCTGCTCGAACAGCACGCCTCCGGATTCCCACTGTATGATGTAGGGTCCATCGCTCGCTAACTTGTCTACTTCTTTCTTGTTGTCACCTTTCAATTTATCGGAACTGATTGCATCAGTTTTCCCCTCAGAGTCCAGGTTCTTGACTACCCGCCCATAGTTCGGATGAAAGAACGGGAGTACCAGATTATCGATCATTACCGCAGTATGATTAGTACGACCAAATTGGTCAAAAGTGAGTTTCTTGTCATCTTCCAGCGATTTCCCGATCCGCACGAGACCGTATGTCTTCAGACCCGAGAACCCGATGCCGAGGAGCCGAGTCTTATCGACCTTATCCTCAAAGGGCTGTGGCGGAGACGGAATTTCCTCCGGCAGTTGGGGTGGCTGGGGCGGGAGCGGCGGGGGCGGCACCTCCTTGTCTGGACGGAGGTCGTCGAATGTGATCGAAAGCGTGGGCAAGGGCGGAATCTCGATCTCGCTCGAATGCGGGACCACCGCAACCGACATACTCTCGGGTAGGGTGGGAGGCGCGCTGCTGGGTTCAACCGCGGCGACGACGGCCAACGCCGCCAGAAGCCCACTCGCCAGGCCGACATCCAAGGCCCAACGGGTCACGAGTCCGCGCGACATGACGAGTTCTCCTTCTGGCCGTGAACGCGGGTGAGTGATCTCACCCGCGATTCGACTCGGTTACCTTGGCACCACCACGTAAGGGGTCTGTTCCAACTGAATCTGGGGGCGGCCGTCCCGCATCTCGCGTCTGAGCCAGATTTCCAGTGCCTCAACCGCTGCCCGCTCAGGGCTGGGGCCGATCTTCTCGACCAGGGCATACCGAAATGTTCTGGCATCATCCTGGAACTCTCCGTAAGTCGGTACCAGTTCCTTTTCGAGCTTGATCACCCGGTAGAGATCTCGCAGGACCAGCTCTTGAGTTTCCTTGGCTTCCCCGATGTAACTATGGTAAAGAGCGGAGAGATACCAAGTGCCAGACGAATCGGGTATATGGCGAATGGCGGAAAGCCGTTCCAACAAGGCCCGGGGCAATTTCTCCTTCGCCAACATTTCGGCACCAAGGTAGGGTCTTAACCACCGGCTCTCGGCACTCACGTTGGCGCGTTGGTTAGTCTTGATTTTCACTCCACCTTTGGCACGTCTCTGCCACTTCTGATGTCTCTTCAATAGCGAGCTGGCTTGCTTTTCAGCCGACTCATTGCCCGTCGGGTCATAAGCGTCGGCATGTAACACCAGCACAGCTTTCGGCTGTTGCTCCACTTTTGTCACTTCGAGGTGGTCAAATTCGTCATAACCGGGGCACACCACCTGCAACCGAGAGAGCATCGGAGCGAGGGGCATCTCCTCAAGGGTGACGGGGCCGGGTTCAGCCTCAAAATATTCTGACAACCACCGTGCTTTGGTCTTTTCAATATTGATGAGCTGGACCATTTCAGCCTGCTGCTTCTTGTTGTCGACCAGTCCACGGATGCTATAGTGGGCCCCTGTCGGGGTATATGTGAAGTAACCGCGCTCGATCAGGGTTCCGGCCCACTTGGTCTGGTCGGCTTGCACAACATCCATCAAATAGGCCGTTAGTCCTGCTGTGAATGGTTTCAACTCACGCGTCAGAGCCCCCCTCGCCGGATCGTTCTTGTCGAGGAAGTATTCTGGGGAAATGGACAGGAACTTCTTGAGGATCTGCTCCCCGACATCACCTGCCTCTCCGATACGCCCAACCAGTGTCAACTTGAGTTCCCCATCCGGGTCCGGGTTGAAGTACAGGCGGCGCAGCAGGACATCATCGACCTCCTCGGCCGCCCAATCACGTAACTTGGCCAGTAGCTCGTCTGTCCGGATTACCACCATATTGGCAGCCGAGACCCTGCCGGCAGTTGCTCGTGAGAATGCGGGGGCTTTCCTATCACGGTCTATGCCAGCGACTTCCGCGATTTCCTTCACAGCAGTGGCCAACTCGTCCGCAAACCGCTTGTCAGGGTTCGGTTTACTTCCGGCCAAGAGCAGCTGCCCGTCCGCGTCAAAGGACATACCACGGTCAATCCGAACACCGTCCAGGGCCTGAGCTTTTGCGATACCAGTTCTGAGGTGCTTGACGAGTTTTCGCTCGTCCACAACGGATTCGCCAGCAATGGCTCTTGGGTCCGGATTCAAAGCCCCTTTGTCAACCCTCGCGGACTCTGACCAAAGTTCCGTGAGCAGGTTGTTCAACTCCCCCGGGGGCGGCGCTGGGTCAAGACAAATGCCACTCATGACTCCGAGTACTTCGAGCTGGTCGCCGGGCTTCTGATTCCACTCGTACCAAACTCGCTCGATCCGGACATGGGTCAGGTTTCCTTTGGAGGCAGCGAGTTTTTCCTGGAGGGAGACCCTGCCAAGTTTCCACTTGACTTCGTCGATTTTTGTCTGAACGGGCGAGAGCTTGATTATGGGTTCGGTGGGATCGGTGGGATCGGGAGCCAATTTCTTGTCGGATTCGATCTGCCACGCTTTTGTCAGCCACTCTTTGTCGGCTGCCGATCCGACTTGGGCAGTTAGAACCGCCTTCCCCACCCCGTCGAAGGTGACCGGTTCGACCAGGATCTCGTCCCGTTTTTCGGCGTTTGCCTGAGCTTGTAGCCTGACATGTGGCAGGTCTTTGGGTTCGATGAATTTGATGAACTCCTTCTCTGTCAGGGGCAAATACCCCTTCCCGAACACCCCTTCAACAATCGGAATCAACGCCGTGTTTAAATCCTTCTTCTCTTTGGCAATCTCGCCGAACCCGCCATGAAGGAAGACGCCCTTGATGTTGACCTTGTTGTCTTTGACCGTGTACCCGTCGATCCGTAACCGGTGGAGGGGGGAATTCTTCTCCGGTGTGTCGTAACACTTTTGTTGGAGCGCGGCCTTCTTGGCCTTCTCAGCCTCCTGCCCGCTGGCTGTGGTGTGGACGGCAAGGACGGCGACCAGAACCGTCAGAACCGCTTTACGAACGACCGGCATCGATGTGTTCTCCCGAAGGTGCGAGAATGACCACATCCTGGGTCGAGTAGTGTTCCGTAGTCGAATTTGGGTCGACCGGGGAAGCCGGTAGAACCCGGAGTACAAGGAGTGTGCAATCGTCGTTGACCATCTTTCCCGCGTCACGGAGGTCGTCGAACTCGGTGAGCCAGGCATCTGTGGACTTCGCTGCGTAGTCCTCCCAGTTAACATGCCCGACGGCAGCATCGGCGAGCAATTTCCCAGCGACAGCATCGGTGGCCAGAAGAAACAGGTCACCCACCCGGCACGTCCCAGTTGCGAAAGTCGCCGGTGGAGCTGTCGCCCCCAACTTGGTCCGAAGCAAGGACGGAGCGGAGGTAAACTGCTCGACAGCAACGAGTGGGAACGCAAACCACTCCTGGGCGGCACGAGTGTGGATCAGGCAGGCGTCGCCGATCGCAGTCGCTCGCCAGGGGCGGTCACCAGTTGGACCAGGTGGGCCGACCTCCAATCCGATCAGGGTGGCCGATGCGCCCGTCTCATTCACCTTGTTCTGCTGGCTCCATCGGAGCTTGGGGTAATTAATCGCGGCCTGCCAGTCTCTTCGCGCAGCGGCCACCCACGTCCCGACTGCAGCCCGATTGCTCAAGTCCGGGCGGTCGACTACGAATCGGTCGGCCATCCGGGCTGCCCAGTCACGGCAAAAGATCCCATCGCTTGCCCCATCGCAAATCGCAGCAATGGTTCCACACGGTCCAACCGCGTAGGCGTCCTCCCACATCCCCGGCTCGTTCCCCCGTTTCTGGGACCAGAAAACTCGCTCGACCGCGAACGCTGGCCCGGTCGATGGGCCGCCGACAGTCCGGGCTTCGGCATCGTCGAAGAGCATGGCCCAGACGTCGTCGGACGGAAACCCTGCATCCGCCCCCGGAGCGAAGGTCCACTCCAGTACTCGGGTGGGGCCGGAGGGCACTGCCAGCGCCCGGATGCCGCGGACAACCGCCCCCGCATGGCTATCCACTCCGTCAGAGGTGGCACAATGGACGAACACAGGAGGGCGGCCGTCTGGGTGCCTGGCTGCCCACCAGGCAAGCACACGGTGGGCACGAGCCAGTGCTGCGGCTGGTTCCGGAGTGCCTTCGGCCTCTGCGCCCCGGACCCACTTTCGCGGTTGACCCTCCGCCCGGCAAGGAACCTCGGCCCCAATCAGGGTGTCGAAGCCCGCCAGAGCCCCGGTCGGTTCGGGCGTCGGGAGAAGCCATTCAAACGCCAGTCCACCGGGAGTACCACGGTATCCGTACACTCCGATCTCGAGGTTTTTTGCGTACGGCCCGGCAGCCACCAGCCCATCCATCAGTAGGTCGAGGACATAACGTGCTGCATATGACGCTGGCACCTCCCCAAGCGGGGTCGCGACATCCGCAGCCATCGGTCCGGCGAGGGACACGAGAGCGAGCAGGCAACCAGGCGGCGGCGAGGCGGAATCCATAAGCGAGAACATCCGGAGGAAGATACGCCCGACAACAGTCGCTTTGTGGAGAAGGGGCCCTCAAAATCGGACACTTCTCGCTGGACGCGACACCATCACCCCTGGTTCCTCACGCTGTGCGCTATCCATCACACCCAACTGCTGCATCCGCTGCTCGACCAAGCTGGGTGCCATGCCCACGGTTTTGCGTGGGCTTGAAGGCATCGTGACGAATCAGGACCTTCCCAGGCACTGGCAACGATTCCCGATCGATCCGCAACGGCCCAACACGGATTGCCGAATCATCCGCCACCATCTGATCGAGGACTCCGCAGTTACCGCAGGTGGGCCGGCCGATCGATGACTCCGGGGGTCGACATCGTGCCGACGCTCAAAAGCTTCAGGAGAGCCACCGAGTCGGCGTTGAACGCCATCATCCGACACCCAATGGGGGCCGACACCTGCTTGACCTCAGCAGTGATCCGCAGGGCGTCCGGCATCTCGCTCGACATCGCGTACAGATCCTTGGCAAAGATGTCTGGCAGTTGCCCATCATAGGTGGGGAAGAGTACTCCCTCGGCCTTGCTCGAGGAGATGTGGCAGTTCACCACCAGTACGTTTCCGTCAGCCGTGGCCAAGCTCCTCAGGTCGGCCGCTGCCTCCTTGGGGTCGCCATCTGTCGGCTCGCCGTCGGTCAGGTGAATGACCAGCGGTGGGAAGCTCTCCGGGTGGGCGGCGATCCACCCCTCCAGAATGGGTCGGGCATACTCGAATGCTGTCCTGGTCGGTGTGCCAAACCGCTGATCATCCGGTGGCACTCGGTACCAAACCGGGAAATTCACCTCCACGTCCACCATAATCAGGTTCCCGGTGCCATCGTCCTGCTGCTCTTTCCGCTTTCGCACCTCGATATCCAGCGGGTTATCGAAGAGGTCTGGAATCCCGACCAGATCCTGGCCAGCGAGCGACCCACCGAATGCCGAACCCACGGCGGCATTCCCATTCGCATCAGTCGTATAACCGATCATCCCGACATCGAACCAGTGCCGCGGCTTTTCCTCCCCCTTCTCGCAGATCTGGATCAACTCGGAGATAAGCTTGTTCACTGCCGTGGAGACGGCATCTGCTTTGGGTCGCGCGGACCCGCCGATACCGTCCTTCATGGAAAACGATTGATCGATCAGGAACATGACGCATCCGGGCTTGGCTCGGGACGCAGTTTGAGAATACATGGTCATCGACTCCTTGTGTTCATGAGTTAAAAATAATGATCGCAGACCATACAGTAACGCTTGCCAGGAAGTCCAGACGCTGTTCGTCCGCATCCCGGTGTTGGGCAGCGATCACCGGTGTTAGCGGGGCTTCCTGCCGGTTTGGCCGGAGCTGGAGGTTTCGGCAGTATCGGTGGGGGCTTGCTGACCACCGGAGCCGGGGGCTTACTGACCACCGGAGCCGGAGGTTTGCTGACCACTGGAGCCGGAGGCTTGCTGACCACCGGAGTCGGGGGCTTGCTGACCACCGGAGCCGGAGGCTTGCTGACTACTGGGACTCCACCCAGGGATGTCACGGATAGTCCCGCCGGTTTTGGGGGCGCAGGAGGCGGTATGATCGGCTTTGGCAGTGCGCCACCCCCAGGTGCTGCAGGCTGTGCGATCGGTTTTGGTGGCGGCGGCGGAACCACCGGCCTTGGGATGATGGGCGGCTGGACCGGCTGTTTCACCTCCGTTGCTGCTGACGGACTAGACACTGGCGGTGCGGGTGGAGTCACCGGCTTGGGGGCGGTGGTACGCGGTGGCAGCGTGACGACCGGAGGGGTAATGGGGGAGTGGATTCCCGCGCCAGTTCGAACGATCACCGTCACTGGCCCGGCCTGCCGCCTGTCGCCGTCTCCCACAGCGTGCTCCCCCCCGGCTGACAGGTCGTGACAAACGACTCGCCCGTCCCGCAACCAATACCGCAGAGCGACCGCTGCCGCTCCCCGCGCCCAGACCGTGCATCCACGATCATCACCGACCTTCACCGGCTCCGGTCCCAGATTCACCGTAATCTTCTCGCCACCCCCAAATTGCACTTCAAGCCACGCCCGTCGGAATGCGACCTCCACGAGTGCGACCATGAGCCCGATCAAGAGCCCGAGAATGGCTGATCCAACCACTCGCCCCAGCCAATCGGCCACCAGGGACGCGATCAGGAACGCCAGAGCACCAAGGCCACCGCCGGCCAGACCTGCGAAAGTGGCCTTCTTTCGGTCCAGGTTCGGGATGAAGTAGCTCACTCCCATGCCAAGCAAAGCCCCCAGCAGCAGCCACCCCGCGAAAAACCCCAGCCCACCCAGAGAAATGAATGCGAAGACGAACAGTAATGCCTGTCCCACCGCTCCAGACAGGGCACCGGCACCCGCTGCCCCTGCGGCTGCCAGCGGCAGACCCCCTGCATTCCAGGGTCGACCCATGTAGCGGTTTTGTCCGGCCACCAGCGCAGCCGTCAGTCCCGAAGCGAGTAGTGCCGTCCATGCTCCCAGAACAAGGATCAGCCGCCACGACCAGGTGGCTCCCTCGATCACTGTCAGCGACAGAGGAGCCGTGCCGGTCTGGCTATCCGCGGTCACGGAGAGTTCGATTCCACCCGTACCAGCGGTCGCACCGGAAGTCGTCAGCGTGATCGTTCCGCTGGTCTCCCCGGCCGGGACGAGAACCGTGGCGGCCTTGACTCCAGACGGGAGATTGGTGGCCGTTACGGTTGCAGGCCCAGGCGTTCTCACCCGAGTCAGCCGAAAAGGGAGTTCGAGTGGGGTGCCGACCCGGATCGTGGCCTCCTTCGGGGTCTCGATCTTGAGCTTTGGCCCGATCCGGAACTCATGCACTCGCACATATCGGTCCCGTTGATCCGGGCTATACCTCACCGTCCCGGTTAAGACCTTCTCCTCTCCGTCGGTCAGGATGCGGACTCGGAAAGGGGTTTCAAAATCCTTCCGGTTCGGGTCGGTGCGAGGCTCTCTTGGGCAGCTCAGGAAAAAGTGGACGAACACCTGATACAGTCCATCAGGAGCCTTGCCAGCTTCCCAGTAGATATTCTCGACTGCTTTATCCCGGATATCTCGCTCGCACCCCGCGTTACTATCCACGTCGAGCCACCCACCAGACCGCGAATGTTTGTTGCCGTAGTAGATGTCCTCGTTCAGAGGATCGATGCAGTGGAGGTCAAGGTCGTGTCGGTTGTCCCAGATCAAGGAGATTTGGACGTCGCCGGTGTGAGCACCATGAGTATCAAGCCGTTCCTTGAACTCAGGTGGCGGAGGCGGAGCCGCGGAATGGCTCACCAGCGACGGTGCCGCATTGGAGGTCGCTTCCGGCAGACCCAGAGCAAGCAATGGCTCCCCGATAAGCCATCCGGCCAGACAGCCGATGGCCCCAAGCGCGCCGAAGCGGGCGATTTTTTTGATCTCCGCAACGAGAAGCATCGGCTGCATCCCTGAGGGGCTAGCGGTTCGGGAAGAGGTCGGGATAGTCCTTGAGTGCTTTTTCGACGATTTTCAACCGCTTATACACCATATACTCGCCCTTGACGCCCACAAGGGACAGTTGGTTCCAAACGTGTGCATTGTCTGGTCCAGGTAGACCGGATTTGTTGGCCTTAACGATCATCTCACTCACATTGCCGCGCGTCCAGCCACCCGAGAGCACGTCCTGGCGGGCCTCCAGGTACGCGAAGGAGGCTTTGGTCAGGGATGTGGGTTCGACATCGACTGGGCTCCCGTTACGGGTGAAACGGTCGAAGATGGCATCCGCTGGAACCTGATATTTTTCTGCTGTGCGCTCATTTAATCGAGTGGGATCGTCAGTCAACACAGGTTCGGGATCACGGTAGAACGGGGCAGCATTATACTTATAACGAACATTGATATTTGTACGATTAATAGTTCGTTTGTCTATTCCAACTAGCACTATCTCATCGAGTGCAAGTTTGTTGGGCAAGAACGCATTACAGAACTGCTGCACCTTTGTTTCAATCACCTTTTTCGTTGACGACACCTTCAGTTTGACATACAGGGTGTTGACATCCTTGAACCATTCCGCGGCCCTGGCTGGAACGAGTTTGACCGGATCTTCGGCAAACAGTACGAGTAATTCACTCCGAGCAGTCCAATCTTCGTATCCCTTCGTCATATCTTGATCAAGAGCGTGGATCAGGCCAGAGTCACGCTCAGCGGGAGTCAGAGGTGATACGACTGTGTTATAGTCACTGTGCATTTTGAGCAGATCGTTCGTCAGGCCTACGAGTTCTTCGGCTTGATCGAGCGGAATACCTGCTTTCTTGACAAAATCGTCATACTGCTTGCCGAGATCCTCGCCGAAGGCGATCGCAATCTTGTGACGCGCACGCAGCTCGTATTTGATCAACATTTCCGGTGCGGCCCCTGCCTCCCTGTAGGGTTTGAGATACGATTCCTGGAATGCTGCGAGGTACGTGACTGCGCCTTTGGAAACGGGTTGGTTGAGCCAGCCATCGAGCCTCAACTCCTGCCTCCGGAGACCGGCTTGCATGTTGTAGAGTTGCCTGAAATCCTCTTTTTTTTCCCCCCCGAAGGCCTGATCGGTTGTGCCTGGGGCGAGGAATAGTCTTGCGTTCTCAAGGGCCCAGGCACGGTTCTCCAGAGGCCCCTGGAAAGACCCTTTGGCCGCGGGCACCTCGAACCTGGCCGCCGCCTCAAGCTCGGCCTTGGCCAGCCCAGCACGAGCCTTCGTTTCGGCCGACTTCTTCTCCCACACATCGCGTTCGGGCAATTTTGGTACTGGAATGGATGTCGCTGAACGATTGACCGTTTCGACCACAAGCTGGGCAACGTAGAGTCCGAGCGGAACCCAGAGGCCCAGAGCGATGAAACGCTTCTTCCACGGAGTCAACACAGCGATCTCCAGGGGCGAATTCGGGGCAGCTCACACAGTTACGGCAACTTGACTTGGGAGGTCTATGCCAAACAAACGGAAATTAAGCTATTTTTTCTTTACGTACTCAGGAAAGAGGTTGTGGTATTCCTTGATCGCTTTCGCAACAGTATCTAACCGCTTGCGAATATCAAACTCCTCTTTGTGGCCGACAAGTCTCCACACTCTCTTAGGGTCAGGGTCTACCAGTTTTTTGATTTCAGCCACAACCTTATCCAACTCTTTGCTATCATTAAATTTGTTTCGCTCATTCATGTATTTTATTGCATTCGAGCTTTGTCCTGTCGGTGATACCGAATCAGAGTTAAGACCATTAGAGCCAATTGGCACCTTGGGTATAAATGCCTCAAAATCTTCCTTGTATTTGCCCTTGTCCTTACAAGTCACCTCATTAAGTCCCTCTGGGTCATCACTCAGATCCAACAGTTCCTTTGTTTTTGTCCGAACCCAAAGTTCGGATCGCTGGTAACTCTTTGAAGTGCCATATAGCACCTTGTCTTCAAGCGCAAGCTTCTTAGGCAGGAACGCTTCGCAGAATTTCCGCCCTTTTGCCCTCACCAGAGGTTTCGCTTCTTCTCCCAACTTATCGAACTTGGTATTCATCTCATTCAGCAATTGCTCGCCCTTTTCACAGGGGATCTCTAATGGATTGGTCTTGAACCCCTCAAGCAAGTCTTTTAGAACGTTCCAGTCAGCCTTGTCGCGCGCAATCTGGAGCCTGAGTTCGTCTACCTTTTCTTTGCTTCGGTCGGCTGGCGTGAGCCTGTCCGCAAGCCCGTCGAACTCGTCGTACTTCTTCAGCAGAGCGTCCACCTCAGCCTTGAGACCTTCAGGCACTCCACCAATCTCCACCTTGCTATACTGTTCAGAGAGAGCCTTCCTGGAAGCCGTTACCTTCTTGACCCATTCGCGGAACGCTTCGACGTTCTTCACTTCAATTGTCTTTTCTACCGCTTGTGGCTCCACAGGGCGTGGCGTTCCTCCTACCTTATTCGCTCCACCCCCGGCCCCTGGATCCGCGGCAAAATCTTTCCGGGGTGGTTGGATACCGTTCTGAACCGCGGCCCTTTGAACCGCGGCCTTTTGATCCGCAGCCTTTTG
>PLDW01000114.1 GCA_003136315.1 Gemmataceae bacterium
AGCGCAAGTAGGGCACCACCGAAGACTGACTCTTCCAGGCAATTTCCACTTTCCCGCTACTGTGCAAAGGGGGTGGCCTCGCCCTCCCATTTATACGTTCAATCGTCTTTCCGTAGATGCGGCACTCTCATCAGATCACCCGAATCTGCACCGGATGTCCGTGGCGTTGAAGGTGGGCAGCCGCCCGATCGGCGTCGAACCGGTTGTGGAACACGCCATACACGTGCCAGTGGTGGTGTTGCAGGTAGACCACTTCAAATCGGCGGTGATGGAAATAGCCCGGTTGAGCGTTGGCGGTCGCCGGAGTCAGGGTCAGGCCGGTCGCCAGGCCAGTACCCAGGATGGCGGACAGGAGGATACGGCGGATCATCGTTCGGCCCTCTCTTCTTGGTTGTGCCTCGTGTTCCCCTACCTCCCTGGGAACGCCGCCACGGAACCAATTTGCGCTGCGAAGAGTCGGCTCTCATTTCCCACCGGTCAGCGTCACCACCTTCTCCGCTGTCAGCGGCCGGTCCTTGAGGTCGTCCGCGGCAAGGGTCGCCTGGAATCGGGCATTTCCTCCCTGACGGGCCTTGTACGTGACCGTGTACGTCAATTCGCCGCGACCTGTAATGGTATCCGGTCCGAAAATCACCTGACTTCCGGCCTGGCGACCGTTCGGCGAACCTTGCATGAATCCGACCTCGGGCGGGAGTTCGATCGTGACCTGGACGTTCCGGGCAGGATCGCCGCCGTTGTTCCGGACGATGATGGTGAACGTTCCCTGCTGCCCGACTGCCAGCGCTCCGGGATCCAGATGGGTCTCCCACACGAGCCCGACTGTCCCCTGGAAGAACGTTCGGATCGCCTTCGTATCTTTCACATTCCGGGCGTCGACCGCAGACGCTGTCACGGTCCGCTGACCTGTCGTCTCGGCGCGCAGTTTGTAACGGAACGAATACGACTTCTTCGGCTCCAGGCGTGGAATGGTCCAGACGATCGCGTCTCGTCCGATTTGCCCGTCGGCCGTCTTCTTGGTCGGCTTGCACCCGGCCGGGATCGAGGCAGTGACCCGAACGTTCGTGTGCGCCAGGGTGCCGTCGTTGTTGTGGACAACGACTTCGTATTCTGCGTCTTCGCCCGGGTTGATCGGCCTCTGAGGCCCCTTCAACTCCACGCCCAGGCCGGGAATGAGCACCTCCGTGCGGGTCTCGGCTTTTGCCTGCACCCCCTTGGCAGCCGACACGATCGTGGTACTCAGTGCCTCCCCCCCAACCCGAGGAGCGACCCGGTACTCGATCACCTTTCGCTGACCGGGGAGCAGGGTGCCGACCTCCCACTCCCACTGATTCTGGGTCTCCTCCCCCTTTGTCCGCTCCCCGCCCTCGGTCACCACCTCGACCACTGCGGCCCGGTTCACGTTTTCCACCACCCGGACCTTCTCGGCCGGGACTCTCCCCCGGTTCTCCAGCGTCACTCGAACAAGGTACGGCTCGTCTTTGACGGATTGTTTCGGGGCCGTCATGGTGACTTTGACGTCCGGTGGAGCGATCCGGGTGACCACCGCCTCCCCGTGCTCGAACCGAACATACGCCAGGTTCTTCAGCTCGGTCACGCCCGATTTTGGCTTGAGGACGAGTTCGATGGTCTTCTTCTCTCCAGGCTTGAGAGTCCCGAACAACCAGAGGTATTCGATTCGGCCATCGGGCAGCTTGCTTTCCCGATCAAACTTTGGCTCGGCCTTCTCCACTTTTTCGGCACCAGCGGGGAGTGGATTGCGCACGACAACCTGATGCGCGTCGGCCTGGGAGGTGTTTTGGATTGTGATGATATATTTGATGGTGTCATCGGGCGGGGCGTCGGCAGGAACCCTCACCTGGATGCGGACGACCGGCGCGGGCGGGTCGGGAACCGGTCGGGCCGGTGCGGTGACAGGGGGGAGTGTCCCCGTTCCGGTGGGTGAACTGGTGGGCCTGGCAAACTGTGCGGGTTGAACGTCCGGATCCTGGATCGGAAGCGTCAGCGGAGGGGGTGGCTCGTCCGTGTTGGGGGTAGACGATCCGGTTTGGGGCGGGGTCTGCGGGGGAAGGAGGACAGGGTCGCGGGGTGGCTGAGCCGAGGCCGACAGCGCCGCCCAGGTCGCCAGGGCGAGCCCAACCAGCCCGACCGTCCCGGTCGCCGTCCGCCCGAATTGCCACGCACCCATGACCTTTCCTCCACCGCCCGGAACCCCAGGGCTTCCGACTCGCGGTGGGGGTATAGCGTCCCGGGCGAACTTGCGGAAGACGAGTCGGGGCCAAGCCACAACAGTGGCTACGAGCTGTATCCTCCTGGAGGAGCCCGGCAGGCTGTCTCATTCCAGGAACAGTCATCGGTATAATGAGAGGGCGAGGCTCCTGCCGAGCTGGACCACCCTCATGCTCGGCAGGAGCATCGTACTCCCGTTAGATCAATGACGGCTCCGGGAATGAGACCGCCTCAGCGGGTTGCTGTATGAGACGACGACGTACCAGCGGAGTACCCCAGTGGATGAGCGAATCGCTACTTTGTTGGGCCACCCACCCGTCAAACTCCCTGCCGAGATCGCGACGCCGGGTGCTGCGGTCGAGTTCTTACTCGCACGTTTGGCAGACGCAGCACTTCTCCTGGTTGGCTCGGTGGTCCGGCTCGCTGCCGAACTCCTCGCCCGACCCTCTGGGATTGGTCGAGGGATCGCGCTACTACACATCAAATGCTCGGACGTGGAACGGATTGTCGGGGTGGTTGGCTACCACCCGGGAATTTCTTGGCCGACACCCGACGGTCAACCTGTTCGGGCGGTGGTCGTAATCCTGCGACCTCTGGGGAGTTCGTTGGCTCAACTGCGGGAGCTTCAGCAGGCTCTCCAGGCCCTCCTCAACGACGCCCAGTGACGCCGGCCGCATGAACCACCCCTGTCCCCACACTTGGTCTAACGAGTGAACCCGGTCCCACCGGAACATGTCAGAGGATTGTGTTTCGCGACCAAACCGGAGGAACCCGAACGGACCATCCCATGCATATTCCCCATCTCCACGACTGGCCGAAGACCGAAGCCGAGGCGGTCGATCTCCAGCGCCAGCTCGCCAGCCGCGTTGAAGTCTCCACACCCCTCGAATCTTTCGAGTGGATCGCCGGATGCGACATCGCGTACCATCTGGAGAAGCCCATCCTGTACGCGGCAGTGGTTCTGTTGCGAGCGTCCGACGGGATCGCTGTCGAGACAAAGACTGTGACGGAGAGGGTGAGTTTTCCGTATGTACCGGGGCTGCTGTCATTCCGGGAAGTCCCGCCGCTACTGAAGGCGTTCGCCGAATTGAGTCGGGTGCCGGACGTGGTTATGCTCGACGGACAGGGGCTGGCGCACCCGCGGCGATTCGGCCTGGCGTGCCACCTTGGTTTGTGGCTCGATCTGCCATGCCTGGGATGCGCCAAGAGCTGGCTGGTGGGGGATTACGCCCCCCCGGGGCCGGTAGCCGGAGATGTGTCGCCGTTGACGATTGGGGGAGAGCCGGTCGGGGTGGTTTTGCGGTCGGCGGCCGGGGCCAAGCCCGTGTTCGTCTCTCCAGGTCACCGGATCGATACCGCCTCGGCGACAGAGGTCGTGAGGGCGACCCTCAGCGGCTACCGTCACCCGACCCCAACTCGGATGGCACACTTGGCCTCGAATCAGTTGCGGGCGGGGGACACCCCGAGTTGACTGATCGTGGTCCACCCGATTGGCCGATCGCTGATCGCCTGGACGGGAAGGATTGATATCCGCCCTCCCGAGGCCCGATGCCTCGAACCGGAGCAGGTTTTCATTCAAGCGCGCGCAGCTTGAGGGGTTTCCACAAAAGCCACGACGGAAAGGTGGTTCGATCCACCGCGTGACTCGCCCGCTGCGCACCTTCCGGGCAACACACCCGCTGGGACACGAGCCCGAGGAAGTCAGCCGGTGCGAGATCGAATTCCGTGTCGGGGCGTGGTGCGCGCCGACGATATTCATGCGTAGAATGGGACGCGGTCACCTGAACAGGTGAACCCTATCCTGGTGCGGAATTGCCCGCGCCCTGCTAAGAAAGCCCCTCACCCAAGGCTTTTCTGAACAGCCTGGGTTGGAATGGCCGGGGGAGGAGCCTCGTGGCCTCGGGCAGAACTCTTGACCCGGATCGGGATGAACGCGCAGGAGCGCAAGCCGCCCGTGTGATTCTGTGGGTAGAACGGACCCTTGAAATCGCACACGAACGACTGTCGAAGGCTCGCTGGTGTTACCGCCCGCAGCGCTGCGACAGGGAGACGAGGACCCATGCGAGACACGACACGGTGTCGTTGGCAGCGATGGCGGGTGACCCTGGTTGAGCGGCCGGCTCCATGCCCCGCCGTGGACCGGTTCACACGTCGGTCATCGACTGCCACCGGTTCGTCGGACGCGGTGGACTCGGGAGGGGCCGAGATCCGTCACGAACTGGTTGCCCGGATTCGGGCCGAGATCGAGGCCGGCACCTACGACACGGAAGAAAGATGGCTGGCAGCCGAGGAGGTTTTGATGCGCCAAGCCACCCGGGGATGGTAGCTCTACATGACCTCGCTCCCCGACAGGTCTCTCGGTCCGAGGGCGTGGCAAATCTGCCAGGAGGGTGATTGGTATTCAGCCTGAAAGGCTGAATAGGGTCAGACCACGGCCTCGACATCGCTGGGTATTCAGCCTGAAAGGCTGAGAGTTCTTAGCCCAGGGCAACGCCCTGGGCGGCCTTCAGGGTCAAGAATGGCAACCACCGCCACTGAGAACTTCGACTAATATCCCCTCTGGACACCTCCCGGAAAACTTGCCTCGCTCCGGCCGGGAGACCGGTCGATTTTCTGTTATACTACCCGAGGGGTTGTTTGCCTTGGCCGGAGGTCGTGGCCGTGTCGCTGCCGTCCGTTCGGGTGTCCCAGTCTCCGGAGAGTAAGTTCCGGGAGTATCTCGCCAGTCGGCCCGAGCCGAAGCGATTCACCAATCAACAGCGTGAGCTGGTCGAGCACATCTTCGCCCGCCACAAGCACTTCGACCCGAACGAATTGATCGAGGATTTGAAGCACGCGGGCCGACAAGTCAGCCGTGCGACCGTTTACCGGACACTCACCCTGCTTGTCGATGCCGGATTACTCCGACGGATCGAGGTGGGGACTCGGACCGTCTACGACCATGACTACGGATACCCGGCCCATGATCATCTGGTCTGCGAGCAGTGCCAGTCGATGATCGAATTCCAGCACCCACGTCTCGACGAGGTGCTACGGGAAATCGCCGCCGAGAACCAGTTCCAGGCTGAGACCCGAACCCTTGTGATCCGCGGCATTTGCGCCGAGTGCAACTCGGCCCGTGCGGCGAAGCGGCGGTTAGTCATGTGAAAGAGACCTGTCGCTCTGTCAGCGTTCCTCCTCAGCCGCACACTACTGGTGGGCATTTCTTGTCACGACCATTCAAATCGCCAAAGGTAACTCACTCGAGTCCCCAGGAGGTTGCCCGTCCCTGCACACAGTGAGTCGCCGAATCGTGGACGAGGTGACCCTCGCAAAGGTGTTCACTGATCCGACGGCCCGGCTCCAGACTTCATGGCAGCCTGAGTAGACGCCGGACTTCCGGTATTGCCATAACGACATCAGTTGGAATCGCGTAGTTTCGGTCGAGAGTGTTGTCGCCATCCAGGCACGGCTTCCGGTTCGGATCCCGGACTTTGTACTCCCCGCAGAAGTGGACTCCGAGAACCTCTCCGCTCACAAGATCGATGACGGGAGAGCCTGAGTGACCGCCGGTTGTACTACAGTCATGATAGTACATTCTATCTGATATTCCAGTAAGCAGACCGGGCGACAACTTCTTGATGTCCAATACCCGCCCCAGTTGGACGCGTTCCCACTCCTGGAAACGGGCTTGGCTGGACGGATGGCCGACTACGTACACGGGACGGTCCGTCATTATTAAGGATACTTTCCCGAAGTTCAGCAGAGGGTTCGCCACTTCTTTCGCCAGCGGGGGTGGGAAGCGGAGAGGCACTCGCCCGTTCATCCCGGCGACCTCAAGAATGGCGATGTCCGGGCCAGGTTCCGGGTGGACGTAAGCGATCTTGGTGACCTGAAACCGAACCGGGTTAACGAAAGGCATCTCTTTGGCGAAGTCGATGTGCACACCCGCCGGCTCTCCCCCGGTCATTTTGAACTCCCAGCCACCTGCCGGGGCTGGGTTTGCTATCTGAAGTGCAACGTGGCGGTTGGTCATGATCAGGTTTGGGGCGACGACAAAGCCGGTCCCCTGAACCACCACACCTGAGGTGTCGAAGGTTTGGATACAGGCCACTGACTGGTTCACCCTCTCAATCGCGGCCCGAACCTTGTTCAAAGCTCCGAGCCACGGGGTGGGGACTGGGTCGACAATCCCGTCTGCCCGAATGGTAAGTGCCGGCCGGAGGTACGCCCTTGTCACATCGCGAGAGTCTATCTGATCGTCGCCAAACCCCAACTCCCGGTCTTTAACGACGACCAGCAATTGAAAGCGGCCGTGATCCTGCCACTGTGACCGGTAAGTCGGTCGGGGCGGGCCGGGCAAACCTTCCGAGATCGAACCTGGATTTGTGATCTTGGTTCCCCCAACACCATTGTCCGAATTGGATGGCCGCCTCAGGGACTCTGGCAGGGGTAACGGGTTCTCAGCCACAACGCAGCGATACCCCTCCCGGTCGAGACCGAACACATAGTCTGCGGCCTGTTGGCCCCGCAACTCCTTCCCCGATTTCCCAGCAGCCACATGCTCAGCGGCTAGCCTGACGGGATCTGGAACCCCGGCTGTAAGTAACGGCACCGGGGCCTCGGATGGGCTCTTCAGTTTTTGCCCGAGCATAGTGAACAATTCCTGATGGTTCGGATCGGGGAGCCCAGTCCGTTGGCTTTGCACCGCGAGTCCCAGTGCAGGCTTCACGGCAGGCGGGTCGCCCTTCGGCTGACCCTCTACCGGTTTCTTTCCCACTATCTCGGCCACCTTGGGAATCCGGAGAACCCGCCACATCGTCCAGGCGTAGTTCGTCTTTTCGTACAACCCGGCGAAATGGATCCCGATGACTGTATTCGTCACAAGATCGACGACCGGCGAGCCGGAGTTGCCACCCAGTGTGCTACAGTCGTGGAAGATCACCCCGTCCTCGGATCCCTTCTCCACAGGTTTGAGCCTGCCGGGTGCTTGTCGCTTGACTCCGAACACGGTCCCGAACACCTCTCTTTGGGCCGTCGCCGGGTTCCGCCAGTCTTCAAACGGGTAGCCGGTGGTATAGACCCCCCGCCCGACTAACTCCTTGGCCGGTGCCTCGGTGGCCAGCGGCAGGGGTTCGGGCAACCCATTGGCCGGATCCTCCAGCTCCAGCAAGGCGACATCCGGACCCGGTTCCGGTTCAACGTGAATAACCTTGTTGACCTTGAACGTCCGGGAGACGTTTCCGCAGTAGTCGCTGACGAAGTCGATACTCGCCGACGCCGGTCGGCGGTTCACCGGATGCTTCTTGAATTGGCCGTCCTGTGTCGCGAAGGTCTCAGCGACGTGACGGTTCGTCATCACTACCCCCGAGCCCTTGTTACGTGCGACCACGAATCCGGTGCCGATCTCCCGATAATCAGGCACATTCTCGCACGAGATTAGCCCGACTGAGGCCGATGTCCGGGCGAGGTTCCCCCGGTTCTTGTTCAACTCGTCGTACCAGGATTCGGGTACGGGTTCGTTGAGCTGGTCGTTGCAAACTAAGAGGGCCGGTCGAAGCAGGGCGCTGGCGATGACAATCGCCTCCGGCGGAGCCTTTGCGAGAACTCCCTCCTTCGACCCTGTGGCCGAGGCCGAGGCTCGGAGGGCATCAAACGCGAACTCCACCGCGTCCTTGTCCCGCAACAGCCGCCCTCGCTGGGCCGCGTACTTCTCCGCAAAAAGCCGAACCGAAGTCGGATACCCCTTCGTAAGCACCGGCAGCGGGGACTCCGTCGATGGCCGGGGGGAAGCGCCGAGGAGTTTCTTCACCTCGTCGTCGGGCGGGCGCTCCTGTGGCCGGCCACCGGGACTGGCGGCGATCAGCAGTCCGAGGCAGACAAGCATAACCGCAATGCGCCGGATCGGGCGGAGAGTCATGAGCAGTCTCCTGGATTAACCTGGCAAGAAAGAATCGTAAGTCATGTGGGCCGGTGCCTGTTCACGATCAAGCCGGCATAGTGATGAATGACGAAACATATTCCTTGCCGGATTAATAACTCTGTCGATCGTACAGGCGATTTCAAGCGAACTACGTCCTCGACCGATCTTTCCTAAAAAACTGCGTCCGCGAGATCGGTCTCGACTTCAGAATAGTTTCTATGGGCAATTGACCCCAGTCAATCACTTTTTGAAAAAATTCCTTATCGCGAGCGCTCTCCCTCCCAGATCGCGATTGCGTGTCTTGAACGTGCTTGTTTTGCAAAGTGCGGAGACATGCTAAACAAAATGTTTTGCCTCAACTCTGTAATATTTCATTACCAGTTTTGCCAATCCGGATCGAATCGGTGGAGACGACGCTCCGTCGCCTGGTTTCACTCCCCCTTCCCCCTCAGCCGGAGCAACGACTCCTGCACCAGTCCCTTCGCCGACTGAAGTATATCGAGGAGTTGGGCGAGGTCGAGCGGCGGTTCGCCCTGCCGGGGACCGCGTTCGACCCGGCAGTGGACCGTGTGCAGAGCCACTGCGTTCATCACGTCCGTGAGTTGGTCGAGAACCATCGCCAGGTTTCCAGCGTCGTGGCCCATCTGGAACCGGTAGTCGTCGAGCCGAGCAGCGTCGGGTAGGGTCATGGTTACGTACACAAAGTGTGTTGAAGACAGACTATCGGGCAGAATCGCGTTTTCTGACAACCCGTGAGCGCGGAGTCAGATCAGCGTCCGGAAACTTCGCGTGCGACCTCGCCCAGGCGTTTGAGGTCGAGCTTCCCACTTCCAAGGGTCGGCAGGATGTCGACCTTGTAACAATCCCGCACATCGGGCACCCAGAGATTGGGAAGGCCACGGCTGGATAGCGCATCGAGCAGCCCCGCTACTTTCCCCTCCACTTCTGGCACGTACAGGACTACTACCCGCTCCCCACGCTTTTCGTCTGATACCGCCACCACCGCGAGCACCCGGTCGCCGCCGGACCCAATGGCCTCGTGCATCTCCTCCTCCAACCGCTCCAGCGGGACCATCTCCCCGGCGATCTTCGCAAACCGACTCACTCGCCCGGTGATCTGGATGAACCCGTCCGGCCGGACGAGCCCCACATCGCCAGTGGAATACCACCCGTCGCGGATCGCCTCCGCCGTCTTCTCCGGTTGGTTGAGGTAGCCGACCATCACGTTCGGCCCCTTCGCACAGAGGACGCCCTCCTGGCCAGGGGGTAATGGCTCCCGGGAGTCCTGCGTGAACGCTCGCACACACACACCAGTGATCGGCTGGCCAATCGTTCCCTGGACATTGCAAACCTGGGTGAACCCGCCCACGGTTGTGTTGGGCAAGTTGGTCGACACGACCGGCGAGAGTTCCGTACACCCGTACCCTTCGAGCGGGAGGACACCGAACCTTGCCCGGAACTCTTCCTGGAGTTTGACCGGAAGCTTCTCCGCCCCGCAAATCAGGAGACGGACCGATCGGAAGTCGTCCGGTCCACAGCGGCGGAGGTAGAATCGCAGGAACGTGGCGGTACTGATGGCCAGAGTCGCCCGGTGTTTGCGGACGAGGAGCCCGACCTCTTTCGCTCCCCGCGGGTCGGGGTAGTAAACCACCACCGCCCCCGCTACCAGCGGAGCCCACAGACAGACCGTGTAGCCGAAACTGTGGAAGAATGGGAGCACACCGAACAGCCGATCTTCCGGCCGGATCTGGATCGTGCGAATGGCCGCGGCCACGTTCGATCCGACATTCCGGTGACTCAACACCACCCCCTTCGGCTCTCCCGTACTTCCACTCGAAAAGACAATGGTAAGGATATTATTAGCAGAGTGCCGATGGAGCCGCAGGACGAATCGATCGATCACCCAGCCCGGCAGGAACAAAGCCAGCAGGAACGTCCGGACTTGCTGCCACTTCGTGATGGCAGCGAGGACATCTTCCAGATAGATCCGTTGCACTTCGTCTGGCAGGTCGAGAGGGACACGAAGCAGAAATCGCTTCGCTGTGACGATCACCCGGACCCCTGCTTGTCGAACGGCCGACCGAACCGCGTCCGACCCAGCCGTATAGTTGAGGTTCACCGACGTCTTGCCGAGGAACGCAATCGCCAGGTTCGCCAGTGCCCCGCCAAGGCCGGTCGGAAGCCACACCCCGACATTCGCTTCGGGTCCAACCCGGCTCCTCAAATACCGACTGACACAGACCGCAGCAGCGAACGTTTTTCCCCAGGTCAGAATTTTCTCCCCCGCCGCATTGTCGATCACACACGGCCGAAACAAGTTCCCAAACCGGACCGCATTCCGGACAAACGCCCGGTGGACAAGTAACTCGAAGTCGGTCTGCCGGATCACGCATTCCGCTACCACTTCCTGGACCACAAGTCGGAGTTCAGCGGCGGGGAGGACCGAACCACCGGACTCCTCAACCCCCTTGCGTGAGACGCGACCCCAGTCGGGCGCTCTCATTCCAGGAGCAATCATCGGTATAATGGGAGGGCGAGGCTCCTNNGCAGGAGCCTCGCCCTCCCGTGTCTGCGTCCCATCGTCTTCCCGTCGATGCGACACCCCGGACGGATTCGTGTCTGAGCCCGAGGCTGGGAAACTCGCCTTCTTCCTCGCCCGGCCCGCTGCATCCGCTGTCTTGGAAAGGGGTTCCCCAAACGCCACAGCCACATGTGGGCGAAATGCCCGTGGTCGCTTCCCGATCATCCGCCCGCCGTGGTAACTGAAAACCCCACCCCAGAGGCCATCAATGCCGGCAGGAATCACTGCCACGTCAGTGCGGGTCTGTTTCAACACTAACTCCACCCCACGGCCGAACCGGAGCATGTGCCCACTCCGGGTGAGGCGGCCTTCCGGAAACATCAGCACAACTTTCCCACCGTCGAGAGCGTCGGCCACCTGCTGCAAGCTAGCGGCCAGAGCATGCGGGTGATCCAGCCGGTCGGGAATTCGGACCGTCCGCCCCCGAGCCCACGACAGGAAAACCGCCAGGACCGGGTGGCGGTAGTACCCCGCCCACAAGACGAAGGTCAGCCGACGCGGACACGCTGCGTTGAGGATCAGCCAGTCGACGTAACTGATGTGGTTGCAAACGATCAGGCACCCACCGGACTTCGGAATCCGCTCCCGTCCGTACACTTGCACCCGGTAAAGCACCTGGGCGAGCACCCGGAGGGAACCGCCCGTCAGCGGCGGGAACAACCAGGCGAGAGTCAGGTACGCCACGAACAGGCCAACCACCACGAGGGCCGTGTCGATTGGGTCAGGGGGAAGGAGGTCTGCCGGGAGGGGGGGCATGGCGCGTTCCGGACACCGCAGAGGGTGGCCACGGGTGGCTCGTTCACCCAGGCCAGGGCGGGTGTGCTTGCCAAGCTTACGCATCCCATGTGCCCGTGCCAACCAAGAGGAGGGAATTCTGCACGGGTCCGCTTGCGACCTGCCCGGGACGACGATATACCCGTCCCACTTTGCACGTACGGGATGATCGAGTCCGGGCAGGGATTCCGCGAGGCGGGTTCAGGCCAGACTGGGGGTAGGGGGAAAGGCAACCGTGGGTGGGGACGGGGGGAAGCCGGCTGAGCCGGTGCCCCGCCCGCGGTGCCGGGTTCTTTCGGGTTGCGGCGACTTCTGCTCACCGAGCGTGAGTGGAAATCCGCAAGCCGTGGGAGCCGAGACGCTGCGGCCCGGAATGCTCTCGGGGCCGTCGGCTGGGGGAAGTTGAATGCCGACATCGTGTGACCCGTTGCTGCGGCACGTTTTGCGGGACGAGGGACTGACACGGGGGTTGGGTGATGTGGAAGCCCGGATGCTGGTTGAGTGGGTGGCTGACTGGACCGAACTGTTGGCCGAGGCCGCCCGAACCGACGACGACGCCTGGTCATGCGTCCGGCGATTGTGCCGCCGCGGACGGGCGATCAGCCGGTTCGTCCAGCTCTGGAACGAGCCGACAAGCCGGGGGGCAGCGACCCAGTTGGCCGCCGCTGAGCGGTTTTCCTGGCCGCTACCGTCGTCCGGGATCGACCCGCCCGACCTGATGCACCACATCCTCACCTGGGAGAACCAACATCCGGGAAGGTGATGGAGAGCGTGACTACTCCCCACGCCTAAAGGCGGGGGCTTCTAGGGATTTTCACCCATGCGACATAGTCCTGGCGCAGTTGAGATCTTCTAGCTTTCGTGTCCGTTGAGTGCGTTACTTCTGCAACGAACAAGTGGAATCTACCGACAGTTATCGGGCTGAACAAGGTGCATTGCAAAAATCGTGGGGACACGCTTCGTCTCCATTCATCCCCAG
>PLDW01000512.1 GCA_003136315.1 Gemmataceae bacterium
GACGGGTGGTATTCCTCCATCTGCCCCTCGCCTAAACGTGGTAAGTCATGTCCGGCCGTCTCCCTTACAACCCGTTAAGGGTTCAACCGCCGCTCATTCTACCCGGGAGAGTGGTGTCAGTCCGGTGTGATCATTGCCGCCAACAACTCCCGCTTGGCGACCCCCACGACTGCCGTCACCGCGTCGGCCGACCGTAATCCACGAGGTACTCGTCACCCGCGTCCACGATCCCGGTCGGGGAGACCACGCATGTGGCAAGTATTGTGGGTCCGCGAGCTGTTTTCAGGCTGCAGGGCAACGCCCTGGGGAGACGAGAACTGTCCCAACCCTTCAGACTGGCATCAAAATGCCTTGGAAACCCAGGGCGCTGCCAGGGCTGGAGAAAAGGGCTTTTCACGCCGAACAATCGGCTCGCATGCCCCAGGCGGAAAACACCTCGTGATTGCGACTTCCTGCGATGATCCCTTCTCTGGCAGGCAACTTCCCCCAGTAGGGTTACCTGAATGATCGTTCCCGTGGACATGCCGCAGCAACCCGGGATTGGGCATCTGGCCGCAGGCCGAGGCCGAAACGGTATCACAGAATGCCTGGAAACCGTTCCTTTGTTGAAACCAGGAGGCAGTCGTGACAATTCCCACCCAACACCCCCGGAACTCGTCCCATTTCGAACATCCCCGAGAACCGCGTGAAACAGCCAAAGCGGGGCAGCGCAGAAAGTGTCACATAATAGACCTGTCAGAGTGTTCGAGGATCGCAGAAGTGGGGCAGCACAGAAAATGTAACAGAATAGATTTGTCAGAATGGCAGAATGTCCCAGAAGCGGGGCAACGCAGAAAATGTAACAGAATAGAATTGTCAGAGTGTCCAAGTCTCGCCAAAGCGGGGCAACGCAGAAAATATAACAGAATAGCGTTGTCAGAATATCGTATCGTGATCCGGCTCGGTCCCACTCCCCAAGCCGTTACCGATGCCTCGGCCGTTGGCCTGTGCTGGAGGAAACGACCGTTCAGCCCGAAGATTCGGATCGCACTCCCAATCTCGGTGTTGTTCCTGGACGAGTCCTTAGCCAACAGGCGTCATCGCCGCCAGCAACTCCCGCTTGTTGTACCCCACGACCGCCGTCACCGCGTCGGCCGCACCGTAATACACGAGATACTCGTCACCCGACTCCACGATCCCGGTCGGGAAGACCACGCCCGGGACGAACCCCACATGCTCGAAGTCTGCATCGGGTCGCATGAACGGCTCTGGGGTGAACTTCAACACACGGGTCGGGTCGTCTGCAGCCAGCAGGACCGCACCCGCTGTGTACTCGCCGACCTCGCCCGGCCGGGTCGGGTGGCGGTTCCCGTGGTAAATTGCCAGCCAGCCGCCCGGGACGCGGATCGGCGGCGGACCCGCCCCCACCCGGCCGGATTGCCACTCGCTGCCGGGGAGGGTCAGCGGATTGTGTCGACCCCACTGAATCAGGTTCGTCGACTGCGCCACCCACATCTCCGGTCGCGTGAAGGGGGTTCCGCACACCGGTCGGTGCAGTGCCGCGTAATTCTTGCCGATCTTTTCGGGGAACAACACCACGTCCTTGTTCTCGGGGCAGAAGATGATGCCGTGCGGGTCGAATGTGCGGAAGTCGGCCGTACTTGCCAAGGCCGACGCCGGGCCGTGTCGCGAGACCGCCACATACGTGAAGTAGAAGCGGCCATCCAGCGGGGTGATCCGCGGATCTTCCACCCCGAACTCCTCCAGTTCATCCTCCGGGCGGAAGGTGATGTCCGTGATCTCGCGCACCGCCCGTCCGTCCCCACAGCGGATGACCCGCAGGTGCGAGATAAACGTGAGCCGGACCAGCCCATCGGCCTTGCGGCGAACCACACGCGGATCGATCGGCTCCAGTTCCGCGTCGGGAACCCAGTCGATCGTCAAGTCGGTGGTGGAATCCCACCGCGGCAAGCCCGTGAATCCCGGTCGCCGCTCCCGCGGTCGCTCGGCCACCCGGACCAGGAGCACGACCTCGCCTTCTGCACGGACCGCCCCGGGGTTGAAGACGCCCACGACCTCAAAGTCGTCGCGGGATGCGGGTACGTCGCCGGGCTTGAGCAGGAGCTGGGTGAAGAGACGTCGGACGGTCATCGTGTGGCCCTCGCGCGGTGGGCGAGGTTGTCGGCATCGCAGGCAGTCGCGAGCGAATCCCGACCGTTGGTCTCGGTCACGACTCGCTGGTGGGTGCGGTCCCGAATCCAGGCGACCTGATCCGCCATCATGGACCGCAACAACTGGCAGTACAGCGGCGACTTTGCCTGCCCATCACCAAATGAGAGATCGACGATCTGATACGCATCAATCGCCTTGCCCCGGCCCCGGCAGGCGCGGTCGGTGCCACCATAAGCGGCGGCCACATCCAGCCTGGAAGCGGGAAAGAGGTCGCACAGCTCGCGTGTCTGCCGTTCGTCCACCAGAGCGTGAATCCGCGCCCGGGTCGGCACCCAGTCGAAGAGCGACACGTCGCCGCGCTCGAACACCAGCCGGAGTTCCTGCCGATCCATCCGCCCGGCCTGGTGGAACCCGTGGTAAATGTTGACCAGCGCGTCGCCGTGGCGGACCGCGGCGTGAACCTGTTCCTCGATCGCTGTCCCCGGCCGGACCCCGACCTGCGCAGCCTCGACTCGCCCCGCTCCCAGCCATCCGGTGAACAGGTCGAAGAAGTGAACCCCGTGCTCGATGAAGATCCCGCCACTTTTGGTGCGGTCCCAGAACCAGTGGTCGGCGGGCAGGTTCTCATCCGATGCGTAGTTCTCGAATGTCCCGTGTAGCACCTCTCCCAGCACTCGGGTTTCGACCAACTGTCGGACCGCACCGAACAGCGGGTTGTACCGCTGCATGAGGTTGGCCACGAGGAGCCGATCTCGCCGCCGGGCGACCGCAACCAGTTCGTCGGCCTGGGCAACCGTCATGGCCAGAGGTTTCTCGACGATCACATGCTTGCCAGCCTCCAGCGCAGCCAGCGCTTGCGGATAGTGGAGGAATGGCGGGGTGGCGATGTAGACCAGATCCACGTCATTGCGGCGGAGGAGTTCGCCAAGGTCGTCCACATTTTCGACACCAAAGCGGGCTGCCGCAGCCAGCGCTGCGGGCCGGTGGGTGCCGGCCATGCCAACGAGCGTCACGCCGGGGATCTGGGTGAACTGCTGGAGCGCGAAGAGCCCGAACCCGCCGCACCCGACGACCCCCAACCGAACAAGGCCATCATTCATGTCTACCGATCATGTGGGGAACGGTTCGGCGCGAACTCTCATTCGAGACGCCGCCCGGGAAGGGGCGAATCCCTGCGCATTCTACCCCGGCGGTGTGTTGCTGTCGGAGATACCTGGGGAAGACCGGCCGACGGGGTTCCCGGAAGGTTGAAGATGGTCGCTTGGGCAGCTTCCGAAGAAAGCCGAGCTGGCCTTGGGCGAGTGGTGAGTGGATATCGCCCCGTTTCCCAGGGTTTCGCCGGAAGACCGGCTGCACCCTGGGCTATCTTCCGCCGACCCTTCGGGGCGAAAACGCAGACCTACTGCTGTCCCTGACAATGGGTCGCTCTGCTTCTGCCGCCCGCCTGAACCAGACGGGACGGCTTCTTCTCCTTCTCGGCCTGCCGGGCCACCGCATCTGTTATCTCACAATGTGCGGAGGTGGGAAGCCTTGCTTCTTCTCCTTCTCGGCCTGCCGGGCGTCAGCATCCCGGATTACCTGCCGGATTCGCCGGAGGCCCCCGACCGTGTCTTGCACGACCAGTTGGTTTGTCCGGTCGATCGTCACCACACGGCCGAACGGACCCGTGAGCTTCCTCACGTCCAACGCCATGCCGTCGAGGTCAGATAGATAGACCAGGGTAAAGGTCACGACGACGAGTTCTGTCGATCCCCGTTGATCGAGATCTTCGGGCCGAATGTTGGGCAGGAGGCTCTGATCAATCTTCTCGTCCGCCTGAAGAACCGTAAAAGACTTCTCCCGCCGCACGAGAATGAACTTTTGGGCGAGCAGTGCTTCATTGATGAGGTCGGTGATCTCGGCAAGCGTGAACCGCTTCCCCTTGACGGGGGGGCGGATCGTCACCGTCCCCTTCGGTTCGGCCTGGCCCACATAAGTGAGTTCCGAGAACTTGGAGTAGAGTTGGATGACATCGGGCCACGGTACTTCCGTCAGCTCTAAGGAGAATATCTTCTCGACGGGCTTCGTCGGTGCGGCCTTCGTTCCTGGTGGGATCGAGTCCGCGGGCTTCGTGGCCTTCTGGGCGACTGGCTGAGGGTCGTCGCCTCCGGTGCCAGACGCTGCCCCGTCGAACCCAGCCCGGACGCCAAGGGCAGCGACCGCGAGTAACCCGGCAACGAGCAGCATTTGTTTCATTCGCATGGTCTGGATCGCTCCTGTCATGAGTGTGGATATCGGTGCAGGGATCGCCCCGGCGGTAACCCCACCGGCAGCAATGAGGGCGGCCGATGTGGAGGTGGATTGCATCAACTCCGGAGGCACCCGTGCCAGGGCCGGAACGGGGACGAGCCCGGCAGCCACGAGCCCAGCGGCGGGAACCAGTCCTCGCCGCGCGAGACGATCCCGAAGCCGTACCCGTACCCACGCCAGCCGGGAGATGAGTGTCCCCTTCGGACAGCCCAGCTCGCGCGCAGCCTGATCGTTCGTCTTTCCGTCGAAGTAGCACAGCACAAACGGATCTCGATACTTCGCGGGGAGTCGGCTGACCTCTGCATCGATCGCCTCGCGGATATCGGCTCCATCCAGGTTGGGGCCGCCATCCGGGGCTGGGAGGTCTACGAGAGAAGTGGCTGGGTCGGTCGTCCGGCGAGCACGACCTCTTGCCCGGAGGGCCACCCGGTACGCGACGCGGTAGAGCCACCCACCCACCACCTCCCGGTTCCCGATCCCGCCGGCAGCGCGGGCCAGGAGGAGAAAGGTGGCCTGGAACGCATCCTCAGCGTCGTGTGTGTGGCGGAGTACCCGTCGACAGATGCCGAGAACTTTCGGCCCATGCCGGCGGAGGAGTTCCGCGAACGCAGTCCCGTCTCGGTGGCTGGTAAACCGACCGAGTAACTCGGCATCGGTCGGTTCGCTCCCACCCAGGTGGGCGACTGCCTGGCAGACATCACGCAATCCTGCACGCAGCCAACGGTCCGCCATTTCCTCCCTCCGGCACAACGGGCCACACCTATCTTGAGCCCCCAGCCGACCCATTGCATGAGGAAATCCGGATTTTGTCACAGGCGGTGCCGATTTGGACCCGGGGTGGTGGGGGGGCGGAGTGACCCCGGTGGCCGGGGCGATTCGGTAACCACGAACCCCGGGTTTTTCTGGGAGTTTATCCTTGCGTCCTGTCGGGATGGTGGGTATGTCCCGTCGTGATTGGGGGAGTTCTGGCCGCCGGGGGGCGGTCGGGGCTTGTTGGGGGGCGCACGCGGTTGTGCGCGGATGGGGGAGGATGACGCCGTGTACGTCTCTTGCTCGACACTTTGCTTCAGCAAGTTATCGCTCGAAGACGCGCTCCGGACCATCCGCGAGATGCACTTCCCGAAAGCCGACCTCGCTATCCACGACCCTGGCTCGCACATCACGCCTGCCGAAGTGGCGTCCGATGTCGGGCGGATCGCCCAGCGACTCAAGGCCGCGAACCTGGCCCTGGCCGCGTTCCATGTGGTCATCAGTACGCCCGACCCGAACGAAGCGCGGAAGCAGTTGCGGGCGGTCTGTCGGCTCGCACGGGTCTCCACCGTCCCGCTTCTGACGGTTCCAGCCGCCCCGCTCGGATCCGACCTGGACGCGGAGATCCGTCGGCTTCAGGACTGGGTGCATGTGGCTGCGGGTGAAGGGGTCATGCTCACAATTGAGACCCACTCCGAAACGGTCACCGCCGATCCGGCCGGTGCCATGGAGTTGTGTCGCCGGGTCCAGGGGCTCGGGATCACCCTCGACCCAAGCCACTACCTGATCGGCGCACATGGGCCAGTCAACTTTGACCAGCTGTTCCCGCACGTCCGCCACGCCCGGTTACGGGATACCGGGACCAAGCCGGAGCAGTTCCAGGTTCGGGTCGGACAGGGAGAGTTGGAGTACGGGCGGATCATCGCTCACCTTGACCGGTACGGCTATGACCGGGCGCTGACAGTCGATGTTCGGGATGTCCCGGACAACCCATTCCCCGTCGGACCCGAGGTCCGCAAGCTGAAATACCTGCTCGAATCGCTGGTCTGAAGGGTGCCCAACCGCCACCGGTGGTTGATCGCAACGAGACCCCCGGTTACGATTACCAAATGCAGACCGACCCCAGCTAGAGGGGTCGCAGCAATGAGCCGTTGGTTGAGCGCGACTCCACCACCGGATTTTGTGATCCCTGAACCCGCGATTCCGACTCGGACGGGCTCCCCAAATCCCCGCCCTTCACAGAATCAACTTTTTCCTACTTAACCTCCGCTCCGTTGTGAGGTATAATCCTTTGAGTGGCTCCCACGCCAGTCGAAGCGGCCTCTCCCCACCCGCTCCACCGCGGTGACGGTACTCGCCTGTTTTCCGTGCCAGCCCGGCACGACCGCCGTTTGCCGGACAAACTTCCCGATCAGCATCTTGCGTCGGAGTACGAGTTCGTAGAGACTGGAGAAGTTGCGGGAGATCGGTCGAAGCCTTTGACCGCGGGGGCCACAGTCTATTCCTTCAGGAACACCGGGCGTCAGCGCCAGAGGATATGATGCGGCAGAGTCGACTTGGGTGGTGGACCGCCCCCGCAATGGGGGTATGGGTCGTGTGCCTCGCGGCCGACCCGAGTTTCGCAGCCGATGCCAAATGGGAGACAGTCCGAACGACCCCCCCGGAATCCGTGGAGGAGTTGAAACTCCTCCAGGCTCGGGTTAAAACCGTTGTCGACAAGTGTACCCCCTGCACCGTTGGCATCCTCATCGGGATGGGGGCAGGGAGTGGGGTGATTGTCAGCGAGGATGGGCTCGTGCTGACCGCTGCTCACGTGTCGGGCGAGCCTGGCAAAACCTGCACGATCGTCCTGCCGAGCGGCCGAAAGGTGAAGGCCAAGACCCTCGGAACCGATGACAAACTCGATAGTGGGATGGTCCAGATCACCGACAAGGGACCGAACGATGGGAAGTGGCCATTTCTCCCGGTCGGGAAGTCGGCTGACCTGAAGAAAGGGCAATGGCTCGTCTCCCTTGGCCACCCAGGGGGATGGCAAAAGGACCGACCGCCAGTCGCACGGCTCGGGCAGGTCCAGGATTTTAACAAGGAACTGATCCGCACCAACTGCACCCTGGTGGGAGGCGACTCCGGCGGCCCCCTGTTTGATCTGGAGGGGAATGTCGTCGGTATCCATAGCCGAATCGGATACACCCTCGCCTCGAACATCCACGTTCCGGCCGATGCGTTCAAATCCGCCTGGACTCGGCTCGTCAAAGGCGAGACGATTGGGAAAGCGGCCAAGCCAGCAACGGCCAGCTTTGGCGTGGTCTTCGATGATGAGGCAGAGAACGCTCGCATCAAGGAGGTCATCAAGGAACGCCCCGCTGCCAAGGCCGGTCTCAAGGCCGGAGACGTGATCACCGAATTCGACGGGACGGACATCGCGACGGCTGATGACATCCGCAACATCCTTCGGAAGCGGAAACCCGACGACGAAGTCGAAGTCAAACTCAAGCGTGGGTCCAAGACCTTCATTATGGTCGTGACCCTCGGCAAACCCGGCGAGTAAACTGCCCACTCTCCTCCCATTAACCCACGGTCACCCCACTCACACCCGCCAAGGGACCATCCGGAGTCGCAACCGATGACCGCCCGACAGCTTGTCACCTCTGCCTTCCTGCTCACCCTCGCTGCGGCTCCGGCCTCAGCCCAGCCATCCGGCGCGCGGAGCGACCGCAACCCCTCTCGCCTCCTTGCGCCATTCCAGTCGGTTGTCGCCGCGGCCAACGCCTCGACCGTCCGGATCCGATGTGAAGAGAAGGATACAGCCCTCGGGACAGTCGTGTCCGCAGATGGGTACATCCTCACCAAGGCGAGCGAGCTACGAGGGGTTCTCGCGGTCAAACTTGCGGACGGAACGGTTCTTGACGCAGAGATTGTCTCAACCCACAAACTCAGCGATCTGGCACTCCTCAAAGTGGGCACAAAAGGGCTCACTCCGGTCACCTTCGCTGACAGCAAGAAGGTTCCCGTGGGGCACTGGCTTGCCGCCGCCGGGCTCGGTACCAATCCGACCGCGGTCGGGATTGTCAGTGTGATGACCCGGGATCTGGGCAAGGCGAATGAGGATCTCCTACGGAACATCAACCGAGGATATCTGAGCGTCATGATGGCCCCCGCGGACGACGAGGACGGCGGTGCGGTGGTGGAATCCGTGAGTGATGACGGGGCCGCTGCCAAGGCCGGCATCAAGGCGAAAGATGTGATCTTTGAACTCGACGGCCTCGAAATCACCGGGCAGAAGGCCCTGCGGGATCTCCTGGAAAACTATCGGCCTGGGGACAAGATCAAGCTCAAACTCCGGCGCAAGGGTGAGGTGATGGAGTTCAAGGCCACCCTCACCGGCCCCCCCAAGAGCCGTAGCGACATCCAGAATGCAATGGGTGGCGAACTCTCCGGCCGCAGGCTCGGGTTCCCCGCTGTGCTCCAGACGGACATGGTGATCGACCCGAAAAATTGTGGCGGACCGGTCGTCGACCTGGACGGGAAAGTACTCGGGATCAGCATCGCCCGGGCGGGTCGAGTGGAGACGTGGATCCTTCCCGCCGAGACGATCCGCCCCATCCTGGAAGATATGAAGGCCGGGAAATACCCGCCAGTCGCTGTCAAGAAGGTCGTTCGCGACAAGGTGATGAACGAAACGAACAAGAATACGAGCAACGACAAATAGCCTCTGGGGCCGTTCGGGCCATTGTGTTTACGTCATCGTCACCCTCCCCGCCCCGGTGGTCGAGCTGCGCTCGACCACCGGNNGCTGCGACCCCTGCCGGGGTCGGAATGACACAGGATACGGACGAACCCTTCTACGGAATCCCACCCGCCCCGAGCAACTCACCAAGCCACTTCTTCCCAAGCGTCGGGTCGGTCATGTACACATAGGCCGCATACCCGGTCAGCCTGGCGAGAGATTCCCCCTCCTTGAGCGGTTTCCCAGCCTTGAGATTATGGATCGCGGCCCGCAACTCCCTTCGGAGCTTCCGGGGCGTCCGCGGTCGACCCTCGCCGTTGACAACCAAACCCGTGACGCTCTGTCGGCCGCCCGTCCGGTGGACCCGCGTCTTCTCGTCCTTCACCTCGAAGCCCTCGGCCTCGACCACCCGGCGAACGCACCCGAGCAATGCCCCCAATCGCGGCTTGTCCTTGTGTGTGGCGGGGAGGCTGAACGTCATGTCGTCGGCGTAACGCGAGTACCGCCAGCCGAGCTTCGCTGCCAGACCCGCCAGCCGACGGTCGAGTCGCAGACACAGGGCATTGGTGATCGCGGGGCTGGTTGGGGCTCCCTGGGGCAGGCACCGCGGGCCAAGCGAGACGTAATACGTCTTCCCCTCGACCTGCACGACCTCCCGTGGGGCCTCGGTACAGAGCAGCGCGAGGAGTGTGGCGATCCGATCCCGATACCCCGCCCGACGAAAGACACCCTTCACTCGCCGCCAGGTCACTGTCGGGAAAAAGTCTTTCACATCCATCTTCAGGAGGATTTTGGGGTTGGCGTGAACCGCCGCGTTGGAGAGCGTCGATCGACCGACGAGGAACCCCTGGGCCGCCCCGTGAACCGGAAACCGCTCGACGATGTGGTGCAGGATCCACCGTTGAGCCGCCTTGAGGCGTTTCTTCGGAGCCCAGATCGGCCGTTCCGTCCCGTCTCGTTTGGGGATCGTGAAGCGGGCGTAGTGGAGGCTGGTGGCAGCGTCTCGGTGGAACGCCATCCCCCGAAGCTGGGGAATGGTGATCCCCAGTGCGGCAGCGAGTTGGTCGGGGGTATCGAGAGCGGGGAGTTCGTTCTCGGCCGCCCGCTCCTCGCTATTGGGTGTGTCCCATTTGTCGGGTGTCGATTCGTCCGTCCAGAACACACCCTCGCCAAGATGGACGATGTGGTTCGCCTTGAATGCGACCCACGCCTCCCGCTTCAGTTTTCGCCGCTCCTCGGCCTCAATCTTGAGTTGCTTCTTGTACTGGTCTTTCTCGCGATCCGACATCTGGTCGGCATCGCGGCGAGTGACCAGAAAGCCCCGCTCCCGGAGCTGACCGTCGATATACGCCTTGGTCCCGCCGGCCTGGACAATGAGCCGCCAGAGGGTGGTTGGGTCGGTTTGTGTCGCGGTAGTCATGGGTGGGGAGAAGAGGATTCACCACAGAATCAAGGATCAAGCAGAGTCAATACGCCAGAGAACATGGACAACCATTGTTTCCTGAATGTCTCTGTGTTCTGCTTTTCTCTGTGTCTTCTGTGACCCTGTGGTTAATAATTCGGTAAGTTATTCTGCAACAGCGTCCAGGTAGCCCCGAGCGTCGAGATCGGCGAGCTTTTCGAAGTAGGCCCCCCGGGCGGCGGCCTCGGTGTTGAATCGGAGGGTCTGGAGACGCATCGGCTGGCCCGCACTGCCCCAGCGATACTTCAGCTTGTCACGCTCCAGGGAAATCTGGACGACCGTTTCCGACTCGCCGTCGCGCCGGGCGAATGCTCGAGTCTCGAACGTCACGGCGTCATCCGACTTGGCCTTGCGGGCCTCTTTCTCGGCGAACACCAACCGCAATGCGATCAGGTGGACGCATGGGCCGCCCTTGATGCCCTGCTTACGGAAGGTCGGGCAGGTACACGTTACCTTGCGCAACTGCCCCTCATCGGCAAGCACCATCTGCGGGCGGTAGTCCCGCTTGTCCTCCTCGACGGACACTTGCCCGGTGAGTTCGAGACCCACCCCGGCGATGCGGTTCTCGCCGGTGAGTCGGACCGCGCCCCTGCGCGTGAGCAGGTCGTGGGCCACCTTCTCTCGGACGTTGCGGTACTGGAGCCGGGCGAGATCGAGTGGTCCGCCCACGATTGGCCGGAGCCGGTAAACTCCATTCGCCACGTCGTACATCAACTGCCCGTGCTGGCACCCAAGTTGGAGGGCCTCGACCAGGGCTGCCCCCTTCACCCCGGTCTGCTGGGCCAGTTCCTTCGTGTCGGCTCGCCAGTGGTTGTCGGCCAGATATTGCACCACTTTCTTCGTCGGGTCGGTGTCCTGCGTCTTCCGCGGCAGGAGCAAGTCGAACCCCAGAGCACTCGACCAGTTCGCCGACGTGAAACCAGTCATCCCGAGTGTCAGGGTGATGTCACCGGCGCGGAAGACCCAGAAACTGGGCATCCCGCTCCCGAGGAGGTAGAGATCGACACTCTCCACGAACGGAAGAAGCCGCTTCATCGTCATGAGTCGGCGGCGACCCCACACCCGGACCAATCGGGCCGCCTTCCCCTTGAACACGTCCGACGTCGTGGTGAACACTGTCTCCCACGGCTCAGCGACGATCCGCGGCTTCTCGGAGGGAATAAGTTCAAACCGCAGCCCGCGGCGTTTGCCCTTGCGGTCACCGTTCATCCGCAAGTGCCGCAGGACGTTGTAGAGGTCCATCGGAGCAAGCCGGACGTGGTCGAACGGGAGGGTTGCGGCAGATTGCACCTGGAGGAACCCGCGGAGCCACGAATCCGGAATCTGGATCGTCTTTTCGAGCACCTCCCGGGCCGGGGCCGCCTGCATCTTGACCCCCTCGGGGCCAATCGCCAGGCGAGTTTCACGGTAGCCCCGAATCTGCTGCACACTCGAATAGAGGGCATCGCTGAAGTCGATGTTGGTGGTTCCGTGAGCAGTCGTGCCGACTTCCTCGAACGCGGATCGCTGGAACGCCAGGCAGGCGTAGGTGCTCTCGTCCTTCCCGAACACTTCGAACATCACCTGGTCCGGGTGAACAGTGATGACCGGGTCGAGAATGCACAGCGCAAGTGGGTCGTTCCGCAGCATCCAGCCGAAGTACGCCTGCTGGGCCTGCCAGACTCCGAGCGGGGCGGTGTCTCGCTTCAGCCGCAGGTAAGCGATATAGGCGGTCCGGTCTTTCGGAACATACCGGTAGTCGCTCCCGACCACCGCATACAGGGCTGATAACGATTCACGGAAGCGGAGCGGGTTCTTGATCTTGGCTTCAAACGTGACGGGTGGTCGGTCGAGGTTACCGAATAGCTCGACCTGAGCGGTCTTTCCCGCAGTCCGCACCCGGCTCGCCCCGGCATACGCCAGGTGGGCTCCGATGGTGGGAGCAGGTGGCGGTGCATCGTCGCTGCCGACAAGCGGTTCATTGGTCGCCATCAGTTCCTCTGCTCACCAAGCCCTGGGGGGCGGCCACGGCCTTTTGTCGCGCCCGTTTCGACCGTCGTAGCGCTCGCCACGCGGCCTTCCGCACGTCCTTGTCGTCGTCCTTCGTTGTCCCGACCTCGACGAGGATTTTCTCGGCCGCCTCGTCCGCCATCACGCCAAGCCCCTCAATCGCTCCAAGCCGAGTTGCCTCGGTCGCCTTCCGGTCCTTCGCCACCGCAGCCAGAGGCGAGACCGCCTTCCCTGCGACCAGCACGGGAAGAACCACCGACTGGTAATGAGCCTTGCCGGCAACGCCGCTGACCCGGTCGATGGGGATGGCATTCGCCTCCGCGAGTCGGTTGAAGCTCGGGCGGTCGGAAAGAAGCTTCTCGACCATCCCGGCCGCTCGTTTCGAGTCGGATCGGGCGAGCAGGTCCGCAGCCAGCACGCGGACATCCGCATCCGGACCGACCGCAAGCCCTTCAAGCAGGTCGAGCGTTTTGGCCGACGGCTTGCTGGCGACCAGGCAGCGCGCTGCTTCAAGTCGGATCGATTTGGCCTTCGGATCGTCCGGCCGCGATTTCGCGATGTCGGCCAGCATCTGGCCCGCGACCCCCACCCGCCCGGAGGCCCACAACAGACTCTCGACGCACATCGTGGCACCGTCGAGAGGCGATCCGGAGACAGACGAGCTGACCTCGTCCTCGTCCCAGTCGTCCTCATCTCTGCGAGCAGTCGATCCGTCGAGTTTCGCTCGCCGCTCTTGCCAGGTGGTCCACCAGCGGGAGAGCGCGGTCGAGAGTCCGGTTTTGACGGAGTCGGGAGCGTCCGGGAGCCGCCCCAGGATTCGTGTTGCGAGCCGGACAGTACCCTCATCCGCGTGCGTGAGAGCGGCCACAGCCTCCTTGATCGGCAGGTTCGGCCGGGTCAGTAGGGCGGCTTCGATCGGCCCCTGGACCGCCGTTGAGCACCGCGGAAACACCTCCATGATCCGCATCGCGTCGCCCTTCTCGGCGACCGTCTTGACGACCCCTTCCAGAGCGTCCTTGCTCTCAATCAAAGTGCCCGCATTCGGGTTCTGGAGGATGTGGTAGTAGGGTTCGAGAGCGTCCTTGCCCCACAGCCTGCGAGCGCTTGTGAAGGTTGCCGCCACAACGTCGCCATCACGTTCAGTCCGGAGAACCTTCAGCAGGAGATCGCGGGTTGCAGGGTCGTCGTTGTACCCAAGCTGGATGGCGGCCGTCTGTTTGATACGGTCTGCGAACCACGTCCGGGATTTGGCTGCGAGTTTGGCCCGAACGATGTCCCAGCCGCTGGGCGTGTCGAACCACCGCAGCCCGACGACCGCGCGCTGGGCGATCCCGCCGGTCCCCTTTGTCAGTCGCTCCAGCAACCGGAACACTGCGTCGGCCTGGGGTGATCGCTTCAGGTGCCCGATCGCCTCGGCCGCAGACTCCTGGAGGGCGTGCCCGTCTTCTCCGGCAAGCTTGAGGAGCGGATCGACCGCCCGCGGGTCGCCGAGTTCTCCGAGCGCGAGTACGGCTCGCTGACGCAGACCAATATCTTCGAGATACTCGATCCCCGACAGAAGGACATTGAGTCCCTCACCTCGCTTGCCTCGTGCCAGTCCCTCGGCCGCGACGAACTGGGTGACCGGGTTCTTGTGCCGGACGGCCTTCAGGAGCGGTTCGACTGGCCCCTTCCGTTTCCGGAATCGCCACCCCGCTGCCTCGACCGCCGCGTCCCGGAGTTCAGCATTCGGGTTCGACACCAGAACCCCGAGGATGGGATCGACATCCGGCCCCCGCGACCATCGAGCTGAAGGAAGCAGTTCGAGGAGGAAATCGGTCTGACCCAGTGTGAACGCTTTGTCCATCAGTTTCGCGAGAACGGCATCCTGCCGCGGGTGCTGGTCCTTCTCCCAGGTCCGGTCGTCCGGGTGGTCGTCCTCGAAATCGTTGATCGGCTGGTCGTAGCCGCTCACGGTCCGGGCCGCACGGAGGGCGAGGCCCTGCCACTCTTTCTTCCGATCGCAGAGTCCGAGGAGGCGGTCAGCAATGGCGGGGTCACGGAAGTCGGCCGCCGCCCGGATCAGTTCCTCGACGGCTGCCGTCCCGGACGGGTCGGTCTCCACGCGATCCAGGAAGACCCCTGCCGCCCGCTTGTCGGCAATCGCGTTGAAGCCGTTGATTAGTTGTCGCTGCCGCGGCGCGAAGGCCGGATCGTGCAGCATTTTGACCAGGGCATCGAAGGCTGCCGGGTCTTTCTTCCCGGCCAGCTCGAAGGCGGCCGTCTCCCGCACTTTCCGATACCGGGATTCGAGGGCCAGGCGGAGGGCCTTCTGGGCGTCGGCCGACCTCTCATACTCGGCGGCGAGCCACTGGACCGCCTGGATTCGGAGCGGTTCGTGGACGGCATCCAGCGCCTTGGTCGCCGTCGGCACTTTCCCCTGACGGTCGGCGAGAAGTTTCGCAGCCTCAATGGCGAGATCATCGGTTCGGGCGAGCATGACCCGACCGAGAACCGCCTCGCCCTCTTTCGATGAGGCTCCCTGGGTGAGTAATCCGAGCCCCTTCACCCCCAGATCGGTGTACCCCGCCTCCAGAGCTTCGGAGCCGAGCGTTGCACGGTCGGTTCCGAGAGCCAGGAGATGCTCGAATGCCTGGGTGCGAACCGGCTGATTCGGGTCGCCCATCGCCTGGGTCAGCACCGGTCGGGCTGCCCGGTTGTATGTCGCATCCTTCGAGGCGATGGCAAACACCCGGGCGAGGGCAGTCTGCCGGACTTTCGCCACCAGCGATCCGCCTCCCCCACCCCCCTGTTCGCGGACCAATCCGATGTAACCACCAAACGCGAGTTCCTGGAGTTGCGCGGGAGTGAGCTTCGACGATACCGGAACCCCCGCCGCCCTGGCAGCGGTTCGGGCGGTCTTGATCTCGGCTGCGAACCGGCCAGCGTGAACCGTCCAGCTCTGGTTCCACCCCGCCTGCTCCTTGGCTGCGAAGTGAACCAGTAGTCCGGCCGTCTTCGCCTTGAGTTGCGAGGGAGCGAACGCCAGCAGGGTGGCAAGGTCGTCGACTACCTCGGGTGTCAGCTTCCAGTCGTTATCGTCGCCGCGGTCGTTGACCAGTTTGACCACAAACGCCTGGAAGGCGGTGGGATCGGCAAACGCTTCCAGAGCCTGAGCGCCGGTCAGCCGGAACCGCGGCCCCTTCGCCGAGAGGCACTCCAGGCATTTTTCAGGGATGCCGTCGGTGTCCTTGAGTTCGAGCAGCATCAGGACAAGCAGCGCCCGGTTGCGGAGCGGCTCGTCGGGGTGGTCGAGGAAAACCGTTGTGGCGGTTCCGGCCAGCGCTCCGAGTGCCACCATCGCCGTGAACTGATCGGCAGGTGAGAGGATGGCTTTGGCGGCATCCGAGCCGATTAGCGGGGCCACTGTCGCATCCCCGAGGTAGGCCAACCCCAGTGCAGCCCGGTACTTCACCCCCGGTTCGGACGACTGGAGGGCTGATCGCAGTGCGGTCGCGGTGTCACTCCGGGCCACCCACACGAGGGCAGCCGCTGCCGAGTTCCGCAGGCCGATGTGACGGGATTCGAGAAGCGCCACCACATCGGGCAGCACAGCGGGGTCACCGAGTTCTGCGAGCCCATCGAGTGCCAGGCCGGCGACCTCCACCCAGTCCGCGACCCGTTCCTTCTGCTCGGGCTCGGGGGCGGTCGCCAGATCGCGCAATACCGCAAGGGTGGAGGAATCGCCGTGCCGCGCCAGCGCAGCCGCAGCACGGACCCGGATATCGGGGAGCGGACTGCCCATCGCATCCTTGAGCGGCCCCTTCGCATCGTCGTCGACCAGCGCCCGGATGGCGAGCAGACGGACCTCACGGTCGGGGTCGGCAATCGCCCGCAGGAGAACCTGTTGCGCAGCCTTCGAGTGTTTCTTGATCAGCCCTTCGACCGCCAGCTTCCGGGCGTCCGGGTAACGCGATCCGAGGGCCGTTTCCAGAACCTCGACTTCCTTGTTCTTCTTCGTCGCGAAGGCGAACGCCTCGGACCGCAGCCCCGGGTCTGGGTCGTTGAAGAATTCATACAGGAGTGGGGTCGCCCACTCTTCTTTCTCCTGGGCGGTCACTTCGGTGAGGGCTTCCCGCCGGACGTCCGGGTGGATCGACTGGAGGGTGAACCGAAGTGTCTCCGGCCCACCACCACCGAGTTTCAGGTTCAGGGCCGACTTGAACGCCTCGGATCGGACCCCGACAGCGCTATCGTTGAGCGCTCGCACGAGCAGATCCCAGCCCGGATCACCCGCTGTCTTGGGGGTCTTCTTCCGGACGGTCTGGATGAGCGTCTCCAACCCGCGGCGGCGAACATCCTCGTGTTCTGCGGTGAGCCCGGCCTCGGCGACCGACAGCGGGGACTTGTCGAAAATCTTCCGCAACGCGGTATATGCAGCGTCCCGGACTGACGCCTCCCGGTCGAAGAGGAGCGACCGGAGGCGGTTCACGGCCCGCTCATCGTCGAGTGCCGCCAGCGCCCGGCAAACATCCACCCGGGCAGTCGTGTCGTCCTCGCGACTGAGTTGAAGGAGCAACCCGAAAGCCCGCGGATCGCCGAGGACGGCCAGCCCCCGGGCACCTCGAAGGCAGGTATCCAGGGCTCGACTGGCAGTGGCCTGGAGCAGGACATCGTAATCCGCCGGGGTGAGCCCCGCCCTGGCATCGGCTGCCACTGGTGGGGCCGCCTTGTCGGTCTTCTCGGCTTTCTCCAGTTCGTTCAGTTGCCGGTTCAGGTCGACATCGTCTGCTCGCAGGACTCCCGCGAGATCCGAATGCGAGATCACCGACAGGAGGAACGCGACCTTCCGGACTCCGCCATCCTCGTCTTCCAGCCGTCGCCGAATCGCCGACTGGACGGCCGGGTCGGCGAGCAGTCCGCGCTCAAAGGCCCGGGCCAGCGCGAGCGATCGGAGGTCGCCGTGTTTGGAGGAAAGGCCGGTCAGACTGGCTTGCGGAGAGGTTGTATCAAACACGGTTTCGAGGCTCGCCAGCACGGCTTTCCGCACATCCCAACTCGGGGCGTTGAGGGCATCGGTGAGCCGGGTGAGGGCCTGGTCGTCGGCCCTGGCGAGCGGTTCAAGGGCTTTGATCGCCAGTGTGCCGACATCCGCCTGGCCCGTCTTCAGGGCCAGGTCGATCGGCCCGAACTCTTCGGGCTTCGAGCGCTTGAGCAGTCCCTGGAACGCCTGAATTCGGACCTTCCCATCGGGGTGGGCAATGGCCTTTTCGAGGATCTTCCCGACACGCGGGTGATCGCTTTCGGACAGGAGTTTCGCGGCCTGAAGTCGCAGTTGGTGGTCGGGGTCTTTATCGACTTGCGTGCCCAGGAGTGTGATCGCGGCCGAGTCCTTCCATTCGGCGAGTGTCTTGAGGGCTTTCTCCCGCCGTTTTGGGTCGTGCGGTTGCGCCAGTTCATTCGCCACCCAGGCGGCCGCACCGTACACGCGCGGGCCGGGCTCCTCGCCAAAGCGGCCATCGGATTCGAGCTTGAATAGTCGAATGCTGTTGTCATCGCACAGCGCAGCGACGTGTGGCTCGTTGTAGACGGTGACGGTCGTGAGCCCGACGACCTTCCCACACACATCCTTGAGCGTCGCAGGCTTGACTGCACCGGCCCGAGGCCAGTTCTTGAGGGTCGCATCCCGGCTCCCGGTCACGAACCGGTCGCCCGGGACGTGGACCATCGCGGTGAGCAGGTCTTCGTGGGTGTTTGCGCGACCTTTGTCCTCGGGTTCGAGTCGACCGCGTGCGAAGGTGCTGAGCAGCTTGTTATCCGCACCGGCCGAGAAAAACCGGAGTTCCTCTGGCTCAAACAGCAGCGCTGTGACCGCTCCATCATGGACTTTCTCGGCCTCGGCTGGCTCGAACTCGTCCTTGTCCTGGCCATCAAACACGGCGACCGTACCCCGCGTCGTCCCGGCGACCAGCCACATCCCCGTCTTGTCGACAGCCAGGCAGGTGCCATCGTCGGGCAGTTCGAGCGTCTGGAGGATCGATCCATCGGCATCCGAGATAATGTCGAGCTGTTTCCCGTTAAGTACCGCGAGCCGCTTCTTCGCAACCGGCAGGAGCGCAGCGATCGGCCCGACGAACGGCTGGCCGAGGGGTTTCGGTGCCTTCTTCCAGGCCACGTGGTACAGCCGGCGGTCGGTTCCACCGATGTAGAGGCCGCTCCCATCGGCAGCGATTGCGACTCCGCCGCAGGGGAGGGGTTCGGCCTGGACGGTGAGCTTGTCGGCATCGAGCCGGTAAAGGGCGGTCGGAAGACCTTCCGGGTGGGTGGTGACAAATGCCAGGGTCCCCCCGACTCCAATCCCGGCCTTCAGATCTCCGCGATACTGCGCGAAGTGATCGTTGCCCGACCCCCGGCCGAGGACTCCGGCCAGCATCGGTTCATCGTCGTCATTGAAGTCGTCTTCATCCTCTTCTGCGGATGCCTCTTCATTCTCGGCTTCGAGCGACTCCTCATCCTCTTCTCCGGATGTCTCTTTCTCGTCACTGGACTCCGCTTGGCCTTGTTCCAGTTCAATGGTCAGGGCCTGGATCTCCAACTCCAGTGCAGCACGCGCCATGCCCTTGAGCGTGGGCAGTCTCGCCTGAGCGGTTTCCAGTTGGTTGCGGAGGTCTGCCTCCATCTCGGGTGTCATACGGCCCCCGCTTTCAGTTCGGGGTATTTGTGGCGGACCCGGGTGACGGCAACGAGGCATGCCTCCCGCTCGCTCCGTCCCCGTGAGAGCATGAACTCATCGAGCAGCGGCAGAACCCCCGCTGCGAACTCCTTCTGTTCGATGGCCAGATCCCGCATCACTTCGACGAGGTCGAGCTTGGCCCGTCGGGCTGGCAACGACCGGGCGGCCACCACCTTCTTCGGCTTGGTTTTGTCGTCCGCGCCCGGTTCGGTGTCTTCCACCGTATCGCGGGATTTCTCGGGCCGACCGGGTGGGATCTCGAATAGCACCCGGCGGAGGAACTCGGCCAGGGTGGGCCGCTCCGCCGGCCAGTGATCCGGACGATGTGGCACCCCGTCCCCGCGGTTCGCTTCTTGCTTCTCGGCGGCCTTCTTCGCTTTCTGCCCCACGGTCGGTTTGGGGGGGAGTGGCGGCTTCCAGTCAGCAGTCAGGCCACGATCCCGGTAGACCGCCCACAGCGCCCGGATCACGAACGCCCGGACTTTCCGGTCGGGGCTCTCGGTCAGCCGGTACAACTCCTCCGGAACCCGGAGTTTGGGGAGTCGCTGGATCAGTTCCATCCCGAGCGCCCGGGTTTCCTCGTCGTTGGATTCGCAGAAACGGTAGGCTGCGCTCGGTTCGAGGGTGGCCGGGTCGATCCGGAACCGTCGGTTGGGTTGCGTGTCGTCGGCCAGGAGCGATTTCGCCACGAAGCGGCGAACCTCCATGAATGGGATCTCGCTCATGCCGACGAGATAATCGACCCCCGGATTCCACCGGGCAAACTCCCAGGTTGCCAGTTCCAATGCGAAATCGCGAAGCGGCTTGCGGCTCTCGGCGAAGAGAGGGAAGACGCGCTCCAGCGTAAGGAATGCGGAAGGGATCTCGGCCCCGGGGTCGACCGGTTTGCCGCTCATCTGCTGGCCGATGTCCGGGTGATGCCGCCGGACGTATTCGCGGGCGAACTTGCCAACCGGAGCATCGGCCGGGCCGGGGGCGATGACCAACTCCCACAACCGCTCACACCCGGCCAGAGTGCTGTCGGCGGTAACCGTGGTCTGCGACCCGGCGAGCATCTGGAGGAACATGGTCTCGGAGATGATCCGGATGTTCGCCCCTTTCCCGTTCAAGTCTTCTGCTTTGGTCTGCTTGCTCCCTTTGGCCCCTTGCCCATAGAACGGAGAGCCTTCGTCCCCCACCACGAGATAGTGAAGCTTTGCCGTGACCGAACCGGCAATGGTGCCATTGCGTTCCTTGACCTGTTTCTCGGCCTCGTCCCGGACCATTGTGGCCATCTTGCCGGTGAACAGGAAACTCGCTTTCTGGAGATCTTGAGCAGCCGGTGCTGGGCCGGCCGCAACCGGTGCTGCCACCTTGGGGGCAAAGTCAGCCGGAAGGAAAGTGCGGATCAACCGCTCGCTGGCGAAATCGTGGTACATCGGCTCCGACCGCGCAACGAGCTTCATCAACCAGTCGAAACCCAGTTCCGCGGCGGAGAACTTTCGCACATCGGCGAACCAACCGATCACCCGCTGAGCCCGGCTGTCCTCGAAACTCAGTTCCTTCGCCCACTGACCATTGGCAGCACGGAAGGTCACCAGCCACGGATCGGCATCCCAGTCTGGCTGGAATGCCATTGCCTTGAGGAAGTCCACTCCGAGTGATTGTGGCTTCAACTTCCCCTGGTGGACCCAGGTGCCGACAGAATCCTCGGTCGCAGGGAAGAGCGAGAGCCAGCGCAGGAGATTCGATTCGAGTGCGTTCAGGTCGAACTTGGCGAGTTCTCCGGTCGCGTACTCGCCCACGCGGTCGATCTTCTCGCTGTCCTCGGGATCGAGCTTCTGGAGGAGAGTGGCGAAGAATGTCGGCCCGAGATCCTTGAGATTGTGAACCTTGGGCAGCAGCTTGGAGGCGAATTCGAACGCCTCTTCGCTCGGGGAGAGGAGCCGACCCTGGAACCAGTCCGGAGTGAGTTCTTTCGGACCAAAGCTCTTGGTGATGGTCTCGGCCGCAAACTTGTGGCCGTGCTCGGTCTCCAGTAACCGGCCCCACGCCTCCAGCCCGACCCCGGTCCGGGGATCTTTTTCACCGAGCAGATCTCGGGCGAGCTTGCGGACGGCTTCGTTGTCGTTATTCGCCAGGCGGACGAGTTCGTCGACCGGCAAATCGCGGGCATGGGTCCGGGCGTAGCCAGCGGCGTACTCCCGGGCCGTGGTTGAGGGGGAATCGAACAACCGCAACACCGCCTCGTGCAATCCGAGCGTCCGGAACGACCCCTGCTCGAACTTCGGGACGTTTTGCAAGAGCCAGACGACGAAGTCATGGATCGCCCGGCTCTGGACGCTGACGAGCCGCACCACCCATTCGGCTTCGATCTCGCGGAGCACGGAACGGAAATCGGTTTTGAGCGCCGCGGTGGCGAAGTCCCGGACGGGGTCGGATTTGGCGCGTTCGAGCAGTGAAAAGAGGGGCCGGGGGCTCCGTTTCCACAGGTCCGGGTAGGCCCGGTGCTTGAGTTGGCCGGGGTCGAGGTTCTCGCGATACCCGAAGCGGAAGTTCGCTCGTCCGTATTTCTTCGAGCCGTGGAAGAAGATGTGGTTACTGACCCAGGTGCCGCGCCAGTTGGTCTCGTCGGTGTAGTTGACGAGGAAATCCGATGCCACATCCGCATACGTGGCCGGGAGTTGGACAGCAAGTCGGCGGAGGTAGCGCCACGCCCGACGGACACAATAGGCGAGGGTGCCGCCGCTCAACTGTGACCCACGGTGCGCTGCGAACGCCATGTCGAACCGAGTGGCCAGCGCGCCGAGCACCTCGGTGTCGCGTTTGGCTTCGGCCTCCTTGAAGATTTTCTTCAAGGCCCGCCACGGACCGTACACGAGGGGAACGATGGCGATAATCCGGAGCAGATAGTCCCGGGCGAGTGGATCGTTCGACTGCCACAGGGTGAAGAGAATCTCGTGGGCCTTGAGCCGATCCGGGAGCGGAACCTCGGCGGTGGGGGCTTCGAGGGCCTTGATCGTCTCGATGCGGTAGTGGGCCTGCTCTTCTTTCGACTTCCGGCGGAACTGCCACTGCTTGAGGCTGAGGAGATACCGTTCGAACGTCATGGCCCCCGGGCGGATGGGGGTCTCGGGGGGCGGGTCGGGCTGCTGGCAGAGTTGTTCGAGCAACCGGATGAGCTGGGGGTCGCGGGTGTCCCACGCCCGGCGGACATCATCGAGTTTGAGCACCGCCGCCATGACAACCCACCTCTTGGCGAACGGCCGGTCTGGGCCGGCGGGAGAGTCGGTCTTTCGGGGCGAGCGGCCGGTGCGTTGTATTGGAAGACCAACCAGCCGACACCGGCCACTCGCTGAGGATGGAAGAGGGTGTCTACTACCAAACCTGGGCCGCCGAAGGCTCACGGGACCGCCGGACGATAACGTCACCGTCGGATCCAGGAACCACGGTTGGCGGGGTTGTTCCAGGCCTGGATCCGACGGTGACGTTATCGTCCGATAGCGGTCCTGGAACAGCCTTCGCCGAGACGCATGACAGACCAAATGCCCGGACGACGCAACATCGTCCTGCCACAAAGTGGCGAGCTAAACGCGACACTCTTCCTATTCCTCCCCGAAAGGTGAGAGAGGTTTTAACCCGACCCCCGGCCATTCGCAAGCGGCGTAGTGGTGATTTTTTGCCAAAAAAGCGTCACGCCGGGGAGGAATGACCCTCCCCGGCGTGACGCCGACAACAGCAAGCTCCCAAAACCACTTCAAGACCTGGGACGCCGAAGGCTCACGGGACCGCCGGTGTATACGCAACCGGTTCACNNGTGAACCGGTTGCGTATACACCGATAGCGGTCCTGGAACAGCCTTCGCCGGGACGAATGAGAGGCAAAACGCTCGGGCGACGCAACATCGCCCTGCCGCAAAGCGGCGAGCTGATCACCGGGAGCCGACTGTGTCGCAAACCGCCTCATTGTGCGAGAGAGGGAGCCGAGTGACAAGTCCCCTGGCACAACACTTTGAGGTCGGGGTGTGGCAAATGTTTCGGGAGGTGGTCAGAGGCGTCGTTCGTCGAAGTTCTCAGTATCGATGGTTGACATTCTTCACCCTGAAGGGGTGAGATCCCTCAGCCCAGGGCGTTGCCCTGGGTGGCATGGGCAATGCCCTGGGCTTCTCACCGCCGCCAGGTGTCCTCTACCATAATCGAGCCCACCCGAAGCGACCTCACGAGAGAGACTTGACGCATGAGGACGATGTTTGCCCTCGCCACCGCGATCGGTTGTGTTGTGGTGACCTCGGCCGCGGACAGGCCGCAGTCCGCGAGCGACAACTGGCCGGGCTGGCGGGGTCCGGCCGGAACCGGTGTGGCCCCATCAGGTGCCAACCCACCGATCAGATGGAGCACAACCACCAATATCCGGTGGAAGGCCTCGCTGCCCAGCCGCGGGAGCGCTTCGCCGATTGTGTGGGGCGATCAGGTATTCGTCCTCACCGCCACCAAGACCGATCGCCTGGCCAAGCCAGACGAGCTGCCCAGGCCCGACCCCCAGTTCAAGACCAAGACCAAGCCACCCGAGCATTTTTACCGGTTCGAGGTTCTCAGCTTCGATCGTCACACCGGGACACTCCGGTGGAAGCAGACCGCTGCCGAGGCCGTTCCGCACGAGGGTCACCACGATAGCCACTCCTACGCAGCCGGATCTCCGGTAACCGATGGGAAACGGCTCTACGTCTCGTTCGGATCGTTCGGCACCTATGCCTACAATCTCGATGGCCAACTGCTCTGGAGTCGCGACTTCGGTCGGATGCACACCCGGCTTGCGTGGGGTGAGGCTGTCACCCCGGTCGTGAGCGGCGATTCGGTCGTGCTGAACTGGGATCAGGAGGCGGATTCGAAACTGATTGTCCTCGACGCTGCGACCGGAAAGACCCGCTGGGAGGTAAAACGGGACGAGAAAACGAGCTGGAACACCCCGTTTGTAGTTACACACGACTCCCGAACGCAAGTGATCGTGAACGCCACCAACCGGATTCGGTCCTATGATTTGGCCGATGGATCGGTGATCTGGGAGTGTGGCGGGATGACCACCAACGCGATCCCGTCGGCGACCGCGGCGGACGGAGTCGCCTATGTGATGAGCGGATACGGCGGGGCAGCAGCAGTGGCGGTTCCGCTCGACTCAACCGGAGACCTGACGGACGGTGGGAAGCTGGTCTGGAAGTACACGAAGGGCACCCCGTACGTCCCCTCGCCCCTTCTCTACGACGGTCGGCTCTATTTCACCCAGGGACTCACCCAGATTCTGACTGTCCTGGATGCCAAGACCGGAAAACCACTGCTCACCGAGGAACGACTGCCGACGCTCACCAGTTTCTACGCTTCTCCGGTGGCTGCGGCGGGGCGGATTTATCTGGTCGACCAGAAGGGAACGACGCTGGTGCTCAAGGCCGGAGACTCGCCGGAGATCCTCGCCACCAACCGGCTCGACGACAAGATCGATGCCTCCCCAGCCGTGGCCGGTAAGCAACTCTTCCTCCGCGGGGAGAAATATCTGTACTGCATCGAGGAAAAGTAAGGCGGCGATCCTTCATCAATGGGTCAGGGTGCCTGGCGTCCGGGGGGTGGCTCCGAGACGGATTCTGAAAACAGAATGAGACTTGGGAGAGAAGGCGGTGACATTCGGCGGACCACTGGGTTAGTATTGGAGGGAGAGTTGGACCTGCGGGGAGGGTATTCTGATGCGTCACCGTTGGCTCGCTGCACCATTTTTTCTGCTGGGCCTGATCCTGTTGAACCCGGAACTGTCTCCCGGCCAACAATTCGGTGGCGGTAAGGGTGGGAAAAAGAATCGTGGCTTTGGTGACGGCAACCAACAGGGCGGGTTTGGCCAACAGCCCGGTGGCTACAACCAACAGCCTGGTTTATACGGCCAGGCACCCGCTCCTTATGGTCAGGCACCCGCTCCTTACGGTCAACCACCCAGTGGGGACGGATCGCAATCGGGTTACGGTCAGCAACCGGGCGGGTTTGGGCGGCAACCGGGCGGCTTCGGCCAACAGCCCGGCGGCTTCGGCCAGCAGCCCGGCGGCTTCGGTCAACAGCCCGGCGGCTTCGGTCAACAGCCCGGTGGCTTCGGTCAACAGCCCGGTGGCTTCGGCCAGCAGCCCGGCGGCTTCGGCCAACAGCCCGGTGGCTTCGGGCGGCAACCCGGTGGGCAGGGTGGCCCGGGTGGCGGGGGTCGGGGTGGTCCGGATCCGGAGCAGAGGTTCAACTTCTTTTCGGGCGGGGGACCAACGATCGACTTCAGCAAGATGAATCCAGATCAGAGAGTAGTCGCCCAACGTAGCCTTGAACGAATGGGGATTCCTTATCCGGGTGACAACGGAGTTGTCACCAAGGAACAGTACATGGCCGCATCCAACCAGATGCAAGCGATGCGGGCTGCGGGTGGACCCGGCAACGGGTTCAATGGTCCGGGTGGCTCGATGGGGAGCAACGGCAACTGGGGCAATGGCCCGCAACCCGGCTGGAACGGCCAGCCAAACGGGTTCGGCAATGGGCCGCAGAATGGGTTCGGCCCCCAACAGGCTTCGTTCGGCGGATCGAACGGCGATCCCCGCCGCGACGACAAGAAACAGGAAGACCGATCTCTTGTCGCCATCCGCTTTGGGAAACTCCCCGATGGCCTGCCAGACTGGTTCGAGCAACTCGATACCGACAAGGACGGGAATGTCGGGTTGTATGAGTGGCTGGAGGACAAACGTCCCATGAGCGAGTTCATGGCGATGGATCTCGACGGGGACGGACTCCTCGCCCCGCAGGAATGGCTGCGATACTCCGCGAAGAAGATTGAAGACGACCGCCTCGCTGCGCGCGAGGAGGGCGACGGAGTCACCAGCGGTTCCAGCGGTACGGGGACGCGTGGAGCCAGGGGCAATGGTGGCAACGCAGGACCGGGGGCTGGTGGGACAGGTGGGCGTGGTCCCTGGGGAGGTAACGCACCTGCCGCCAAGGGCGACCGACCCAACAACACCAAGGGCGACCGACCCAACAACACCAAGGGCGACCGACCCAACGGCAAGGGCAACCGCGGGCAGAAGGGTGCCAATTAGCCCACCGGATAGTCGATCACTCCGAGGCTCACCCGCGACAAAGGGGTGAGCCTCCTGTCTTTTGCCCTGTGCGACCTGGCTTGCTGGAGTGTGTCAAGTGTCCCTGGAGTGTCATCGGTATTCAGCCTGAAAGGCTGAGATTTCTCAGCCCAGGGCAACGCCCTGGGGAGACTTGGAAACCCAGGGCGTTGCCCTGGGCTAAGAAATCTCACCCCTTCAGGGTGAAGAGAGTCAGACTACTGTCTACACATCGAAGGGGTTTTTTGCCTGAAAGGCGGAACAACGCCCTGGGGAGACGACTGACGGAATCGTTCTGCTTCACGCGACTCGCAGATCAGAACTCCAGCGGGCCAGGCCACGCGGTGGGGACGACGAAGATCTTCCCGTCCCCGATTCGGCCGGTCCGGGCAACCCGGGCGATCCGGTCGGCGAGGTCGTTCGCCTGGTCGATGGACACCCAGACTGTGATCTCCACCTTCGGGAGGTACGCTGCGCCGTATTCCGACCCGCGGTAGCGGTCGAGATACCCCTTCTGCCGGCCGTATCCTTTCGCCTCCCGGACCGCGCAGGCGGTCACCCCCATCTCGGCAATCACCCGGAGAACGGCCTCGGCCCTAAATGGTTTGACCACAATCGTTAATTGTCGCATTTTGGAAGAGTTTAAGGTTTATCGTTTACGCTCCGCCACCGGCTAATGGAGTACGACCCCTCCCCGGCGTCGAAAACCAAGGCGTCGCAAGGCGAAAACCACCCCCGGCAACTCATTCCACCCCGTGCACAGTATAGTCCGACAGTGGTGCCCTTTGCGTCGACGTCGGGATGATCCCCATTTTCGCTGCGGAGAACAGGCGGATGCTCGCGCAGTGGGTGCAGACCAGCATGACTGCGACCACGTCGTCGGAGAAATCGAGATGCGGATGCGGGTCGCTCCGCCAAACCGGCAACGCGGTCAGTTCCGAATCGAACTTGTGGTCCGTCTTCGAGCAGACCGAACAGGTGATCATCCCCACGCGGGTGCGGAACCAGTCGAGGATCTGGAGCATCTGTTGCTCGTTCATCGGCATGCGGCCCCCTGTTGAAGTTAGGACTCACGGACAGAACCCCCGGCATCCAGCGTTTCCCCAGCGATTCTCGGTGGTAGCAGGGGATTCTGTCCGTGAGTCCTTAAGAAGTGCAAGGTCATAATACTTGCGACATAAATGTACTCCTATTACAGAAATTCCTTATGAAGTTATAATCTTATTGTGTATTGTTCTAATTTTTAACCTTCTTAAACCTTAAACCTTAACCTGATTTCAGACCCAGCCTCCTGTTACCGGGAGCACTTGACCGCTGATGTAGCTGCTCTCTTCGCTCGCCAGGAAGAGGACGGCGTTGGCCACGTCGTCTGGTTTGCCCAACCGGCCCGCGGGGATCTGCTTCAGGTATTCACTCATCACTTCCGGCTTGACCTCCCCGAGCATGGGGGTCTGGATCACACCGGGGGCGATGGCGTTCACAGTGATCTGCCGACGGGCGAGTTCCTTGGCCAGCACCCGGGTCAGGCCGATCACCCCGGCCTTGGCCGCGGCGTAGTTCGCTTGCCCGTGGAACCCGACGAGTCCGGCCACCGAGGCGATATTCACCACTCGCCCACCGTCGCGGAGGATCTCGGTCCCGTACTTGCAGCAGTGGAAGACTCCATCGAGGTTCGTCTGGATGACCGCGTGCCACTCGTCCAGGGTCATTTTCTTGAGGGTCCGGTCGCGGATGATCCCGGCGTTATTGACCAGAATGTCGAGCCCGCCAAACTGATCTTTCACCTGGCGCATCAGTCCTTCCACCTGTCCGGAGTCCCGGACATCGGCGGGGAGGGGGTGAATCGGCCCGACACCTGGGAGGCTCTGGAGGTGCGCAGCCAGGGTGTCGGCGTCAGCGCGGTTCGCTCCGCCGGGGTCGTCCCAGTAATGGAGGACGCAGGTTGCCCCTGCCCGTGCGAACCCGGAGAGCACCGCGGCCCCGATCCCACGGGAGCTACCGGTGACGAGAACGACCCGACCGGGAAAGTGGAAAGTGATCATTGCGGAATACGGAGGGCCGCCTGCGGAATAAAACACCACTCGCGGCGGAAACAGACCGCCACCAGGGTAGATTGTAATTCCTCGCTCCCCATTCCGCACGCTGCATTCCCCAATGATCCGTCTGGCCCACTTCAGTGACGTCCACCTGACCGCGCCATCGCTCGGGTGGCGAGTGCGAGACCTCTTCGGGAAACGGGCGTCCGGATGGGTGAATGTCCGGGTTCTTGGCCGCGGGCACCGGTTCCAACACGCGAACGCAGTCGTCGCTGCGCTGCTACGGGAATTCCACGAGAGGCCGCTCGACTACCTCATCTTCTCGGGCGATGCGACCACGATGGCCTTCGAGACCGAGATGACCGAAGCCGCCCACCGGCTAGGAGTTTGGGACGCCACACTCCCGCCGTGTGTGGCGGTCCCGGGGAACCACGACCTGTACACCTACGGGTCAGTGCGTCGGCGGGTGTTCGAGTTCGCGTTCTCGGCCTGGCAGCGGGGTGAGCGGGCCGACCCGGACCACACCTACCCGTTCGCGACGAAAGTCGGACACGTGTGGCTAATCGCGGTGAACTCGGCAACGGCGAATTTCTGGCCGTGGGACGCGACCGGTCGGGTCGGCTCGGCCCAGCTTGAGCGACTCCGGGTGCTGTGTGACCGGCTCGGCCCCGGCCCCCGAATCGTCGTCAGCCACTACCCACTCTTGACCCGGGAGCGGAAGCCCGAAGCCCGCTGGCACCGGCTGAAGGACTGGAAACGCACCCGGGACATGGCGGCGAAGTGTGGGGTACACCTGTGGCTTCACGGCCATAAGCACGCCTGGTACATCCTACCGGCCGGGGACCACCAGCCGTTCCACTCGGTGTGCGTCGGAAGTTCCGCCCAGACAAAGCTTTGGGGCTATCACGAATACATGATCGACGGAACGGAGCTGAAGGGACTGCGGCGGGTGTACGACCCGGCCACCGAGCGATTCACCGACCGGCAGACGTTTGCGCTGGAGTTGGGCGGTGGGTGAGGATCGGTGTGGTAGGCGGTGGACGGCTCGTTTATACTTAAAGTGTTGGGAATCAATCTGCTCCGTGCGGTCGCGTCAGGAAGTGGGTCGTGAACGTGGCAGAGGCAATGACCGAGTTGGGGTTGCGCGTAGGTTATGGTTAATTCTGAGGTTCTATTGAGTCCGACACTGAGCCCAAAGTTCTCCCGATGATCGTGACGGCAATCGGGAGTCGTAACCTTGCTAAGTGGGAATGAGCTGATTTCGCACCTCAGAGTTATGTCGAGGACGTCCAACGCTTGGGATGGCACCCAGACCGAACTGCGGAGGATCGATCATGACACGCGGGCACTCCAAACGGACCCCGTCGAGTGGAGGGCCTGGTAACCCCCGATCGTCTCGGGGTGTCCGAACGGACGCTACGTCTAAACTGAACCCGTCGACCGAAGGGCCTGGTAATGGGCCAGAGGACATCGAATCGCCCACGGCAGTGGGCGAGGTGACTTCGGTGGTTGCAGACGTGTCAGTCCCAGCCCCATCACCTGGCCAGTACAGCAGTTCATCAACCATCACCTTCCAACCATTCGCGCCGATCACGACTGGCGTCCGGACGTCGGTTAGGGACGGCACCTTGGAGCCCGTTTTGGTGTCGGGCTACTCGAACGGAACTGCCCAGGAATACACACTGAACACCTCGACCGGTCAGTACACCGCGAGCTTGCCCCTCGATCCGTTCCCTGGCCTTGGGACAGACGTCAGAACAGCGATCGGGGACGTGAATGGGGACGGCATCCCGGATTACATTTTCGCGACTGGGCCGGGAACTCCATTCGAGGTAACGGTCATCAGTGGAACGCCCGGAAATCCTGTGCTGGTCGCCCCGTTCGACCCCTTCCTCCCCGCTCCCCCTCTGCTCCAGTCGGACGTGTTCACCGCTGGTGAGTTCGTCTCGGCTGGTGACTTCCTGGGCAACGGGCGGCACCAGATTGTCGTCTCCCCGGATCAATCGGGTGGGCCTCGTGTTGCCATCTACGACATGAACGGGACGGCAGCAGCCACGATACAGCCCTACACCGCCGTCGAGGTCAATACGCAGGGGATTAACCTAGATCCCGGGCTGACGCGGATCACAAACTTCCTCTCAGTCAACGCGGACTTCCGCGGCGGTGCCCGAACGGCCGTCGGCGACCTTAACGGGGACGGTGTTCCCGACTTGGTTGCCCCCGGGTTTGGGGGCGGGCCAGCCGTCTTGATCATCAACGGGACAAGGGTCCCTACGACCGATAGGTTCACTGCGTCGGCCGACCTGATTGGCGACTTCTTTGCATTCAAACCGAATTTGCGGGACGGGGTCCACCTGGCGATCACCAACGTGCTCGGGAATAGAGGACATGGGATCTGGGTGCGAGAAGGTCGACCAGTCGGACCGAATTTTGAGATTGTCCTGGAGTCCGACGAGGAAACCCGAACACTGAGTGACGTTAAGAGCCTACCACAGGCTCGAATTGTTGGTCTGGTTTACCAATCCGGCCCACCCGTATTCGAGATGATTGGTATACCGGCGACGCCTTCAGTGATGTTCGCATCACCGATTTTCCATCTTGCCCCTCTAGTATCCGAGAAGATTGACATCAGGCTAATCGATCTCGTCCGGATTGGTAGGTCTACCTACCGACTCCAGAAGCCCGCGACCGGAAAGTTTACCCCAGGGGCCGAACAGAACCCCGGCCGGTTCGAGGTCGAAGGCTTCGAGAACTTGGTGGTCGGACAAGGTCTTACGGAGGAGGCATCCAGGGCCGATTGGGAGAATCGCCTGCATGCGAAGTTCCAGAAATTGTACCCGTTGCAAGATGACGAGATGTCAATGTCGCAGCGCCAGGCGTGGGAGAAGTTGACCCGCCTCGTGGACGTCGAGGCGTACCGGAAAACCGTGTCCGTGGTTGGTCGAGAAATCGGGCAGGTGGTCGCCTCAGGACGGCTTGGGAAAGTCATCCTTTGGCAGGGGGGCAGGAGGGATACGGTCCGGTTCGCACGGGCACCCGGAGAGTTGGTCCTCGTGAAGAAGGGTGAGTGGCTCCAGGCGATGGTGGCTCGCCACCCCGATACGTATCAGATTCGGCGGATTTTGTGGCTCAAACCCTACACGCCCCGGTCCGGGAAACTCGATGATGCCCACCAGGCGAAGGTCGAGCGTATTCCGACGATCGCGACCTTGCCCGAAACGACATGGGATTGACCTGCGGGGTAAAGGCGACCAATCGACTGGCGGACATCCTGAACCACTCCGGATGGGTAGCACGTGCGTGTGTACTTTCTGGATGTTGGGCAGGGAACCTGTAACGTCATCCCCATCGGGAAGGGTCGGGCAATCGTCATCGATACCGGTCGGGAATACAGCACGCTGAAGCGATTACTCCACAGGCTCAGCATTCGCACAATCTCCCGTCTTGTCATCTCCCACTGCGATCAGGATCACTGGGGCGGCGCACCCGAACTCCTGTCCGACACGACAATCCAGTTCGAGAAGATCTGCTTTCACATCGACCACAAGACGACGAAAACGGCGTTCTGGAACAAGCTGGAGGAAATGATCCAGGCCGACAAGATCGATCCAGAGAAGCAACTGATCTACCTCGGCTGCGACGAGAAGCCGCGGAGGCTCTGGATAGCCGATGATTCTTCGGTCGAGATCAAGATCTTCGCACCCACCTTCGGTCAGATCGTGCAATCCCACTTGGCGAGCAACGCAAACGCGGCGAGCGGTGTCCTGGTGCTCCGTACCGAAGAGAAGGCCGTCGTCTTTCCTGGGGATTCCCATTATCAGCAGTGGGAGGCGATTCATCACAACCGAGGCAGGCGGCCGCTGGAATGTGATGTCATCGCGGTCCCGCACCACGCCGGGATCACCTGGGATGAAAAGTGGGACGATGGCGAGGTCACGGTCGGTCTGGAGACGCTTTACAATCGCTTTGTGAAGCCCAAGTACGCGGTCGTGTCAGTCGGGACGAGTAACCCCTATGATCATCCCCGGGACGCAGTGATTCTGGCACTCCGAAAAGCGGGCGCGACAATCCTTTGCACGCAGATGACAGCGAGGTGCAATCCGAATCTGGAAGTGAGACGGGGTAGCCCAGTCCGGCCACACCTTGCCGACATTCCCGGAGCATCTCTCCCGGTGCTCGACCTGACAGACTCGAAAGAGAGTCGGAACGTGGCATGTGCCGGAACGGTGGTCGCGGACGTGTCTGCCAAGAGGATCACGATCCACCGGTTACAGGAGCACCAGGACGGAGTCGATTCGCTCAAGCGGCCACTCCCACTCTGCCGCAAGTAATCGGGTGGTCAGGGCTTATTCCCTGCTCGGCCGCCCGAATTCGCTCACCGACGGAACTCCACCCCGATTTTTCGTCTGCCACACGCAATTGAATTGGGCGCAACCGGTCGGGCTCGAAGCCTCGAANNGGACTCAAAACCTCGGCTTTGGGTGAGCCCGACCGGTTACGCCCAATTCCATTGGAAAGCGGAAAGTGCCCGATCGGCCACTTCTGACTGGCTTGGTCGTTGCTGTCTGCGGCCGAATTTGCTAACCTCACGCAAAGCTCCCACCCCGACCGTTCCGCCCGAGGAACCCGTCCCGTGATCCGCCGATACTTACTCGTCTGCCTGCTCGCGACCACCGCCGCCGCCCCCGCCCAGGTTCCGGGTGGAACCGCCAACTGGCCCCAGTGGCGCGGCCCGAAGAACGATGGTCACAGCCTTGCCACCGGCGTCCCGACCGAATGGGGACCGGATAAGAATGTCGTCTGGAAGCTCAAGATGCCCGGTCGAGGGTCATCCACCCCGTGCATCTGGGGAGACCGCATCTTCCTCACGTCGCTCGATGGGACCGAGGCGGTCCTGCTGTGCATCGGGACAGACGGGAAGCAGAAATGGAAGCAGAAGATGTCCTCCGATGCCCGGGGTGGATACCGCGGCCCTGAAGGGGACGATGTATCCGCCTCGTGCAGCACCGACGGGACGTTCGTCTGGGCGTACGTCGGCACCGGGACACTTGCCTGCTTCGACTTCGACGGAAAGCGTGTCTGGGAGGAAGATCTCCAGAAATATGGCAAGTTCAGCATCCAGTTTGGCACCCACTGGACTCCGGTTTTCTACAAGGACCGGCTCTATCTCCAGGTCATGCACCGGAACGCCGAACTCCTTATTGCGCTGGATGCCAAGAGTGGGAAAGAAATCTGGAAAGTCGAACGCAAAGGGGACGGGAGAAAGGGGACCGAGAGCCCAGATGTCTACGCATCGGCGTTTGTGTGGGAAGGACCGGGTGGGCCCCTGCTGATTGCCCACGGGAACGATACCTGCTCCGCCCACCGGCTCACCGATGGATCCGAGGTGTGGCGCGTGGCCGGGCTCAACCCGACGGCCAATCGAGCCTGGCGATTCGTCTCGTCCCCGCTCGTCACACCAAATCTGATCGTGGTGCCCTCGTGCAAAGGCGGGCCGACGGTCGCGCTTAACCCGGTCGGGGCCAAGGGGACAATTGATCCGGACAATAAGGCTGAGTTGTGGCGCTACAAAGCCACCCCGGACGTGGTCGCCCCGCTACTGGTCGGCGATATCGTCTACCTCCTCAAGGACGGTCCGCTGACCGCCCTGAACGCCAAGACCGGCGAGGTGATCTACCAGAATTCATTGGATGCGAAGCAGAAGGTGTACCGGGGGAATATGGTGTACGCAGATGGGAAGATCTACATCGTCGGTTTTGAAGGGATCGGTGTCGTCATCCAGGCGGGCAAGGAGTTCAAGCAACTCGCCACCAACGACCTACACGAAAGAACCTACGCCTCGCCAGCAATCGTGAACGGCCGAATCTACATCCGCACCTGGGAACACCTCTACTGCATCGGTAAGGAGTAGGGGGCCATTGGGGAAGAGAACGGTCCGGGCGTGTGGGCAACGCTCTGGGTTGCCTCTCGCCCTCCCTCTTGCAAATCCCACTACTTGTACTCTTCCCGGATCGGGTAGAAGACATCCAGGGCCTGAGCGGGACCGCTGACCGGAACAACCCGGTGACGGATACCGCCGGGGATCAAATAGAAGTCGCCAGGTCCGAGGGTCTTTTCCTCATCGCCGATCTGGAACACGGCTCGCCCAGCAACCATCATCCCGATCTGCTCGTTCGGGTGGCTGTGCCAGTCCACTACCCCGTCAGCCGGAATGTCGACGAGCGAGAGCTGAATATGGTCGCCGGCAAACGTCCGGATCGGGGTCGACCCAAACACGATGTGATGCCCACACTCATCCGCAGTTGGGAAATATCGCGACACAGAAACCTTTGGGAGAGTTTAAAGTTTAAAGTTTAAGAAGTTTAAAGTTGAAATCCGAGGAAGTTTAAAGTTGAAATCCGAGAGGGAGCCAGGGGTGGCGCCGGGAAGCCCGGCTCGGCCCTGGATGATTTTCCGCACCGCTTTGGAACACCAGCAGTTCTCTGTTGCTATCGCCGACAGCGGGTCGGCTTGCAACTGCCGGTCACTTTAAACTTTAAACGTTGTTTCCCCCGACAGCGGGTCAGCTTGGATCGGCCGGTCTCTGTGCACTTTAAACTTCTTAAACTTTAAACTTTAAACGTTGCTTTCCCCGACAGCGGGTCGGCTTGCAACTGCCGATCACTTTAAACTTCTTAAACTTTAAACTTTAAACTTGTTAAACGTTTATCGTCGTCCGAGTTTACTTCCGAGTGAGGCATGGACTTCGCTGGATGCGCGGACGACGAGCGACATACTTGGGAAGTGGAACGTGATTGTCCCCGCTCCGCCCTTGCCTCGCCACGACTCCGGATCCACCGAACTCTTGATCGAGTCGATCAGCACCTCGACATTCGCCACAGTTTGCTGATAGTCCAGAAACGGACCCCACCTCAGAGCCCCGCCGAACGGCCCGACTCCCTGTACGAGGTCACCCAGGTAGTAGACCCGGGTGACGAGTGTATCTCGCGCCCGATCCACCGTCATGACCTGGATCGTCTCCTCCTTCACCACGAAGGTAAGCCCCACCCCGCCGAGCAACTGGCGCAGGGCGGTTCGCGCTGATACCCCCTTCATTTCCGCGCTCGTCAGCCGCTTCAGGTCGGTCCCCTGATCCGTGAGCGACTTGGTGTCGATCGCAATCGGTTGGCCCATCTGATTCGACAGTTCCTGGAGGGCGTATTCGAGCGGCTGGTCCTTGATCGCCAGGGTGACAGGTCGGTCCAGGGATTCGATCACCTTCTTCTCTTTGGCCGTCAACTGGACTTCTGTCGAACGGTTCTTGGTGCGTTCCTTCCAATCGGCCGGGAATTCGATATCGCCCTTTGGCGGCATGCTCGATCGGATCACGCTGTTTTGGGCCAGGAGCATGCGCTCACCCTGCATCCGGCTCATCAACCGGGATTCCGTGATATTCTTGCCGAAGCCGTCTTTCTGCGTGAGGGTGATGACGGCCGGGTTGTTCGGGTACCTCGCAGCCAGCCCCGCAGCCACCCTGGCGGCCTCGGCTGTCCGATTCGCCTCCTGGAGCTTTTTCACCGCGTCCAATCCATCGCGCACCTCCCGAACTTCGGCCTCGTAGGTTTCGAGTCCGTCTTTCCGGGCCATCTTCACGGCAACTCCGGTCGGATCGAGTTTCGCGCTGCTGTTGGGGAGAGGCCGCCCCTCGATCTGAGCGAGTCGGGTCTGGAGTTGGTCGGTGAGGGTTTTGCGGGTGGTCCCACTGATCGCTCCTGAGCTGTCGATATCGGACTGCGCTGCTCGCAGCACTTGTGCGGCCTTTGCCGAGTTGGTCTTGGCGATCCGGTTCGCACTGTCGATCGCCGAGTCCACAACGGATATTGCCTTCTGGTCAGCGATGCTCTGGCCGGTCCGGGCAGCAGCGAGGGGATCGGCAGGGGCCGGCTGGGCCGGAAAGGGAGGTTGACCGAGAACGGCTGTCCCGGTCAGACTGGCCGCCATCACCACGCCCGCAACCCACCGGGCATTCCGCAGGCTCATCGTGTTGTCCCCCCTGGCACTCGTGGTTCCGACAGCGCGGACACACTCGCACCTCTTTAACGTACCCGCCCAACCTGGCGTTTGCCAAGTCCCGATTCCAGGATCTCACGAGGCATCAGGGGCCAGCGCGATCTCAACCCCACGGCCCGCACGGTTACCCCGACCGGTACGGGCGACGGTTTGGGAGGAACTCCGTGGCGTGAGCGGTCCTGATACAATTCCGGTATGACCGCACGACCCCTCCTTCCAATCGCCGAAGTGCCGCCGGAGGCCGCTCACCGGGTCGCCCTTCTCCGGGGCTTGAACCCGGGCGAACTCCTTGTCCACGAGGTGTATCTGAGTATCCAGGGCGAATCGACCTTCGCCGGGCTTCCGTGCGTGTTCGTCCGGCTGACAGTGTGCTCACAGAGGTGTTCGTGGTGCGATTCCCCGCACGCTTTTAACCAGGGTGAGCGCATGGCCCGCCCGCTGGTGGTGGAGAGAGTCACATCGTTCGGCTGCCCCCTCGTCGAACTGACCGGTGGGGAACCGCTGCTCCAACCGGAGGTGTTCCCGCTGATGTCGGAGTTGTGCGACTCCGGAAAGACAGTGCTGCTGGAAACCAGTGGAGCGCACGATATTGCACCGGTCGACCCGCGGGTTCACATTATCATGGATCTGAAGTGTCCGGACAGCGGCGAATCGCACCGCAACCTCTGGTCGAATCTGGATGTGCTCAAGCCGACCGACCAGATCAAGTTCGTGATCGCCTCCCGGCGGGACTGGGACTGGGCGGCCGCAGCGATCCGCGAGCACAAGCTCGACGAACGGTTCACGTGCCTGGTGAGTGGGGTGTTTGGCGAGGTGAAGCCGGTCGAGTTGGTGGGCTGGTTACTCGCTGCCGATTTGCCCCGCGTTCGGATGCAACTCCAGATGCACAAATATATCTGGGATCCGACCGCGCGGGGGGTGTAACCGCTCCTCCCCAGGGCTTCCGCCCTGGGCTCAGAACGGTCGCCGCTTGCGCGGCTAAAAACCTTATCCTTGCAGCAGGCCACTCGTTCTTAGGACCGCCGGACAAAACCCCTCTGCGGTGAGGCAGCGGGGAGTCAAACTGCCCTCCTGCTCCCCCTTCCTTTTTAGGGAAGGGGGTTGGGGGGTTAGGTTCTTTGGATCGGCTCCCCCTTCCTTCTTAGGGAAGGGGGTTGGGGGATTAGGTTTTGTCTGTCCGTTCTTGGCCCCGGATGGGGCGTTCGTTCTCAGCCCAGGGCGGAAGCCCTGGGAACCTTCTTACCGCACGATCCGGTCGGCGAACAGTGCGGCCACCTCTTCGGCCGAACTGAAGCGATCCTTCGGGGTCTTTCGGAGTAATCGCATCACGGCCCCATCCAGCCACGGGGGGATTTCGGCGTGTAACCGCTGAGGTGGGGTCGGGTGGTTCATACACACCGCCTTGAGAACTGCCGCCAGGTGCTTGTCCGGGAACGGCGGGGAGCCCGTGAGCATGGCGTAGAGCACCCCCCCAAGGCTGTACAGATCCGACGCGGGGCCAACCACATCGCCGTGAACCTGCTCCGGGGACATGTAGTGTGGGGTGCCGATCAGATCTCCCTCCTTCGACAGTTTCACATCATCCAGCCCGCGGGAGAGGCCGAAATCGGTGATCCGAGCCCGCCCGGACTTCGCTTCCAGGAGGATGTTGGCGGGTTTGATGTCCCGGTGAACGATCCCCTTGGCGTGGGCCGCTGCGAGCCCGGATGCGAGTTCCCTGCCGAGCCGCACCACCTCGGCCAGTGGGAAGCGGCCCTGGGCATCGAGTCGATCCTGGAGCGATCCCCCTTCGACAAACTCCATCGCCAGGTACGACACCCCGAGCGCTTCGCGAACGGCGTAGATTCCCACCACGTTATCGTGTCGGATCGATGCCGCCACCCGGGCCTCGCGGGCGAACCGTTGCTGGGCAACAGAAGTGGTGTTCCGACCCGACGCGAGAATCTTGATTGCCACAAAGCGTGCCAGGCTCGGCTCGTAAGCCTTGAACACCAGCCCCATTGCTCCTGCCCCGATTCGGCTCCGCAGTTCGTACTCCCCCAGCCGGCACCCCCCCTCGGGAAACTGCTCCAGGAACGACGGGCGGAACTCCGGCAGACCACCCACAATCACTGGGCTGGGTTTTGCGGCAGGTGGGGTCGAGGTGGGCCGCGAGCCCGGTTCCGCACTCTCCGCCGGAGGGGGCGAGGCCGGTCCCGGGCGGCGGATGGCAGCGGTCGTCGGCACGCTCCCACTCAGCCGGGAGCGGCTGGAGTTGACCGTGAACTCAATCAACTCCATACTTCCGGCCGAGAGCACGGCAGCAAAGTCCGGGCACTGGCCGATATCCTGATCGAGCAACTTTCCGAACTCGACGATCTTCGGAACGACTCCACCCATGAAAGAGAGCAGGTCCGGCCGGCTCATGCCGAACTTCTCCTTGGCGAGGAGGAGAACATAATCGAGTGTGTCTTTGTGGGAAACGACCGTGTCGAGGTGGGCAAGGAGCCCGGCGAAGTAGAGGAGTTCGGCCCGGGCAGCCACTGGCTTCGCTGCCCCGATGAGTTTCTCCGGGTGGTGGTGGTGACGGATCGGCTCGACGATCTCGGTGGGGAGGTTCCAGCCGCGCAGCAGTTCGGCGCTAACTTCCGCGTGTCCGATCCCGAATGCTTCCTCTTCAGCCTCGCACGGTTCGAGTATCCGCTCATGAGGCTTCCACCGGGCGTTCAGGTCATTCCAGATGTCCGGGAAGGTCTGGCGCAGGAGGATCGCCCCGAGATCCCCGAGGAGACCGGCCACCAGATCGTCTTCCGGGGACGGATACCGCTTCCGGACAGAAAGTTCTCGGGCGATGATCGCTCCCCCGACGGACGACACCCAGTATTCCTGCATCTCCTGATCTGGCCGACTCCCGGCTCGCATCGCCGGAAGCGACAGACTCAGTGCCAACGACCGGACCGTGTTCAGCCCAAGGATGGTCACGGCCCGATCCAGGGAAGCAACTGGCTTGCCCAGCCCGTAAATGCACGAGTTCACGGCCTTGAGGAGTTTGCCGCACAGGGCCGGGTCCCGCCCGAGCAGGGCGACGATCTCGCCTGGACGACAGTCGTGCCGGCTGGCCGCCTGGGCAACCTGGAGGGCGATCGCCGGTGGAGTGGGCAACCGCGATGGGTCGAGGACCGCAGCCAGAATGGCCGCCCGACTCTCGGTTGGACCGGGCATCGTGGCCGAGGGGGCAGGTGTCGGCATAGTGGTGGTGGCGGAAGGGGCGAATCCCATCGTGCTGTTACCTGCGCCGGGAGGCGAGAGCGGCATTCGAGACCCCACGGTGGGCGTCCCACAAAGTGGACGAAGATGTCCAATCGTGGGTGATGAACCGAGAGTGGTCAAGCGGCCCGGTCGCCGAACCCTGACCCCGCGTTGGCTACCGACCTGCGATTCGAGTGGGAGATAGGATTTTCACACCGGCTCGCAACCACCCGGTCGTCTTCTGCGAACATCCCTCGTTGCGAATCCGTTGCGAATCCTGGCAGCGGGGCACCAGCGAAGTGGATCTCACGCAGAACGGTGTTCTCCGGCTGCTGGCGGAGGAATCTGTGAAGGGAGTCTGACTCGCACGTCGAGTTACCACCCGATCGGGTCGCCTGGACGGGTGTTGAGACGGCAATACATTGACATCTGCCTGATGGACACGATTTCCGACAGTTCTCGGTGGAGGCGACAACATCTCCCTGGTTCCCACGGTCCTCCGTGGGAACCGGTCTTTCCCCGCTCTGCGGGGTGGGCCAACACGCCAGGGACGACATCGACCGTATCCCCGCTCAAGCGTCCGTCCCGTTCAGGCCGCGACGCGGAGCGTCGAGGACGGCGTTCCCACGCAGAGCGTGGGAACGAGGGAGATGGGGAACGAACCGCAGGAGATACTGTCGGGTCCAGCGAGAAGTCTACGATTTCCCGACACGGAGCGGCAGCGCATGACCGTTCGATTTGTCATGGTTGGAGGGTTCCTCGGGGCCGGGAAGACGACAACCCTCGCCCGGCTGGCGCGGATGTATCAGGCCCGGGGGAAACGGGTCGGTGTGGTCACCAATGATCAGGCCCACGACCTCGTCGACACCAATACCTTTCGGGCTCAGGGGTTTGCCACGCAGGAAGTTCCCGGAGCATGTTTCTGCTGTCGGTTCGACGAGCTGGTCGCCCGGGTCGGGTCGCTTGAGGCTGCGGAGCGGCCGGACGTGATTCTCGCCGAACCTGTCGGGAGTTGCACGGACCTTGTCGCGACCGTCATTCAGCCCCTGAAAGATTTGTACGGCGGGCAATTCGTGGTCGCTCCGTACCCGGTTCTGTTCAAACCGAGTCACGGCACCCGCATACTCCAGAACAAGCCAGCCGGGGGGTTCAGCCCAAAAGCAGCGTATATCTTCAAAAAACAACTGGAAGAAGCCGACGCGGTGGTCATTAACCGGATCGATGAATTTGATCCGGCGGGTGTGGAGGAACTCAGCCGACTGGTAGCCACGAACTACCCGGGGATGCCGGTCCTGCGGGTGTCGGCCCAGACCGGACAGGGGTTCGAGCAACTCATCGAGTTGCTCGATCAGGATGGAGGGTTCGGTCAGAAAGTCCTGGACATCGACTACGACACCTACGCCGAGGGCGAAGCGGAACTCGGCTGGTTGAACGCGAGTGTCCGGCTGGTGGCCCTGGCCCCGTTTGATCTCGACGCTCTGCTCACGGCAGTTCTGCGGGGGCTGGCGGGGGTGTGCCGTGGCCTGGGCGGGGAGGTGGCACACCTGAAGTTGATCGGAATGGACGACGCGGGAGCATTCGGGGTGGGAAATGTCGTCAGTAGCGACACCGAGGCGAAGTTATCGCTCCCCTCCCACATCCGCCCGCGGGAGGCCGATCTGATCGTGAACGCCCGGGTGGCAATTGACCCGGGGGTGTTAGAAGCTGAGGTCCGAAAGGTGGTCGCGGCAGAGTGCGTTGCATTCGGGATCATACCCGAATTCCGGGCCTCCCAGAGCCTCCGCCCCGGTCGCCCCGTCCCGACTCATCGGTATCCCGCGGCCAAGTCGTAAGGCGATCGCCTCAAAATGCAGACCGGATCTCTCCCCGGAGTGGATCATCGTCGGTTCATGGATCACGGGCGGCGTGCGTACCAATCCTCAATCACCCAGTCGTTACAATCCCCATAATCGCGACATCTTACCCCAGTGCCCTGGTCGGAATTTTCCCTCCAGGTGATTGACCCATTGGATCACGGTCGGATATTATTTCCTCCATCGCTCCGCTTGATGACACACCCGCCAGGTGAAATATTCGCGGATTTGTAAGATGATTTCTCCACACCTTCTGAGTTGAGCACAATCATGATTCGCCGCGCCCGCCTCCGAAAATCTGCCCGGCCCCGTCACGACTCGCTCCGGTTCCGCCCGCAACTGCTTCTCCTCGAAGATCGGTCCACCCCGGCCACACTGTACGTGAGCGAGGAGTTCCAGATCACGAATGATGTCGCTCCGACCGGGCTGAGCGCGGGGGACACTGTCACGTTCACCACGGGAAGTGGCATGCCGGTGACCGGGCTGACGTACGGCACCAATGCCTTCGAGTCGCTGGCCGCCGCGGTCGCGGTAGCGAACTCCGGGGACACGATCCAGATTGGTGGCGAGACGATTACAGCGGAATCGGTGATCAACATCACCAAACCCCTCACAATCGACGGGTCGCAGGTGGGGCTAAGCCTTCCTGCCACTACCCTCCAACCCCAGTCGAGCACGACCGCCTGGTTCCAGGTTGACTCCGCGGCCTCACTCACACTCAACTCGGTCACACTCAACGGGTTATCTGCCCCGACCGGGAGCCTCACGGTCGGCGCGGCCGTGGCTTTCATGTCCGGGAGCCAGGGGGGGACGATCAGTGGCGTCAACTTCGAGAACATCAGCGGATTTGGGGTGACGAGTGCAACCGGTGGTGTGACAATCCAGGGGTGTGAGTTCTCTGGCATGGGCCAGGGGGGGGCCTCGTTCAGCGGCGCGGGCCAGTCGACATTCGGCGGGCCGAACACGACGAATTACTACAACGGGCGAGGAGGCGGGGGGACGGGTGAAGTGGGAGTCGCTGTGTCGAACGGTGCGAGTGTGCTCATTAGCGGGGATAGCATTTCCAACGTGGCCGGAGCGGCGATTTCGGTGGCGACCTCCGCCTCCGGTGGGACCGTCACCATCCTTGGCAACTCCCTCAGCGGGAGTACCATCGGTCTTCAGGTGAGCGGGAGTTCCACGGATACGACTGCGGTCGATGCGGAATACAACTCGATCAACAGCAACACATCCTCTGGGATCACCGATACGGGTCCGGCGATCACCGCTCCGAACAACTGGTGGGGCTCGTTCGCATTTGGTCCTTCCGCACCGAATAACACCACGACCGGACCGGTCACCTTCTCCCCACCACTGGGCGGACCTCCGGCCGTCGGGTTTGGCACCTCCACATCAGGCTACCTGGGAAGTATCGGTAGTACGATGGCCGGCTCACCGCCTCCACCCACGCGAGGAGGACAAGGAGAAAGCCCGATGTATGTGAGCCAGGAGTTCCAGATCACGAACGACTTCGGTCATGGCGGGCTGAGTACGGGCGACATCGTCACGTTCACGACCGGGAGTTCTGGACCAGTCACCGGGCTGATCTACGGGACCAACGCATTCGGGTCGCTGGCCGATGCGCTCTCAGCGGCGGGGCCAGGATTCACAATCGTGATTGGTGCCGAAACGATTACGACAGACTCGACGATCGATATCAGTGAACCCCTCACAATCGATGGATCAGCGGGTACCATCCTCCAACCTCAATCGAGCACGACTCCCTGGTTCGAGGTCGATTCCGGGGCCTCCCTCACGCTGAACTCGCTCACGCTCGATGGGTTATCGGCCCCGGCGGGGAGTCTGACGGTAGGCTCGGCCGTGGCGTTCCTTTCGGGGAGCCTGGGGGGCACGATCAGTGGTGTCACCTTCGAGAACATCAGCGGATTTGGGGTGACGAGCCAGGTCGGCGGGGTGACGATCACAAACAGTGTCTTCTCCAACATGGGTCTGGGGGGGGCCTCGTTCTTCGGGGCAGGGGCGAGTTCGACGTTCGGTCCGGGAATCACCTACACCGGGCAAGGAAGCGGAGGGACGGGTGAAGTGGGAGTCGCTGTGGCAAACGGTGCGAGTGTGCTCATTAGCGGGGATTACATTTCCAACGTGGCCGGACCGGCAATTTCGGTGGCGACCTCCGCCTCCGGCGGGACCGTCACCATCCTTGGCAACAGCCTCAGCGGGAGTACCATCGGTCTTCAGGTGAGCGGGAGTTCCACGGATACGACTGCGGTCGATGCGGAATACAACTCGATCAACAGCAACACATCCTCTGGGATCACCGATACGGGTCCGGCGATCACCGCTCCGAACAACTGGTGGGGCTCGTTCGCATTTGGTCCTTCCGCTCCGAACAACACCACGACCGGACCGGTCACCTTCTCCCCACCACTGGGCGGACCTCCGGCCGTCGGGTTTGGCACCTCCACATCAGGCTACCTGGGACTTGGTTTGACGGCGCCCCCACCGCCTACGATCGGACGAGGACCAGGCAACGAAAGTCCGACAACAACACTGTATGTCAGTGAGGTCTTCCAGGACACGACCGGTGCCGCTTCGCCCAGTGCAGGGGACATCGTCACGTTCACGACTGGGAATTCTGGACCAATCACCGGGCTGATCTACGGGACGAACGCATTCGAGTCGCTGGCCGCCGCGGTCGCAGAAGCGGTGCCAGGATACACAATTGTGATTGGTGCCGAAACGATTACAACAGACTCGACGATCCAAATCACTCAACCCATTACAATCGATGGGTCAGTGGGCACCATCCTCCAGCCTCAATCAAGCACGACTCCCTGGTTCGAGGTCGATTCCGGGGGCTCCCTCGCACTCAACTCGCTCACGCTCGATGGGTTATCGGCCCCGGCGGGGAGTCTGACGGTAGGCTCGGCCGTGGCGTTCCTTTCGGGGAGCCTGGGGGGCACGATCAGTGGTGTCACCTTCGAGAACATCAGCGGATTCGGGGTGACGAGCCAGGTCGGCGGGGTGACGATCACAAACAGTGTCTTCTCCAACATGGGTCTGGGGGGGGCTTCGTTCTTCGGGGCAGGGGCGAGTTCGACGTTCGGTCCGGGAATCACCTACACCGGGCAAGGAAGCGGAGGGACGGGTGAAGTCGGGGTTGAAGTGGCGAACGGTGCGAGCGTGCTGATTAGCGGGAACATCATTCAGGACGTGGCTGGGCCAGCGATTTCGGTGGAGACCTCTCCCTCCGGCGGAACCGTCACCATCCTTGGTAACACCCTTAGCGGGAATACCATCGGTCTTCAGGTGAGCGGGAGTTCCAGGGAAACGACTGCGGTCGATGCGGAATATAACTCGATCACCAGTAACACATCCTCTGGCGTGACCGATACGGGTCCGGCGATCACTGCCCCGAACAACTGGTGGGGCTCGCTTTTTGGTCCGGTCTCCCCGAACAACACCACAACCGGACCCGTCACTTTCTCCCCACCACTGAACGGGCCTCCAGCCGTCGGGTTCGGCACCTCGACATCGGGCTACCTGGGAAGTATCGGGGGTTTGATGGCCCCCCCACTTGGGCCTCCACCCTCTCGAGTACCCCCACCAGGAGAAATCCCCCCAATCCCCGCTTTCACCACCACCTCCCCCGTGGTCTTCGGCTCCGGCCCAGGCGTCGCGCCGACCGTGAGCATCCAGACGAGCGGGATGTCGCCCATCACGTTCAACCCGTACCCAGCCACATTTCTGGGCGGGGTCCAGGTGGCGGTGAGCAGTGGGACGGCTGGCCAACTGGAGATCGCGACGGCCCCCGGCCCGGGTGGTGGCCCGAATGTGAAATTGTTCGACCAGAACGGGAACCTCCAAGGCTCGTTGATGGCCTACGACCCGAGCTTCACCGGCGGGGTCTATGTGGCCCTCGCGGATGTTAGCGCGGGTGGGATACCGGACATCATCACCGGGGCGGGTGCGGGCGGAGGGCCAGAGATCCGGGTGTTCAACGGGGCCACCCTCCAGCCGCTGGTGAGCTTCTATGCGTTCGCCTCGACCTTCCGCGGTGGGGTTCGAGTCGCGGTCACGGCCGATCAATCGGTCCCCGGGCTGTTCGAGATCGTGGCAGCCGCTGGTCCCGGTGGGGGGCCGGAGGTCCGGGTGTTTGACCTCCAGGGGGATCTGCTCCGGAGTTTCTACGCCTACAACCCCTCCTTCAGCGGCGGGGTGTACGTCGCCGCGGGGGACACCACCGGGACCGGGACATTCGATATCATCACCTCGCCCGGCGCTGGGGGTGGGCCAGAGGTTCGGGCCTTCGCTCCGAACGGTCAGGTCGTTCAGGACTACTTTGCCTTCTCTTCGACAGAGAGGGACGGAGCCGTGGTGGGAGCCAGCATTCCCGCAGAGATCATCGCGGCCACCGGTGCCGGGGAGACACCGTCCATCGAGGTACTAAACTTCACAGACTCGCAACTCTACGCGAGCCCATTGGACCCGAACAGCCAAACCGGGCTGAGTGTCGCCGGACTCGCGGCCGGATCGGTGTAGCCAGCCGCCGCCGCCCGTGGATCGCATCACGGAACGGCCGGGGGAATCGTTCGGAGTGCGACGAAATCGGGGTCTTGGGCAATGAGCGCATTGATGGTGGGAACGGGATACCCGGCACGAGAGGCATCCTCCAGAAAACGAGTTGCCGCCGCCGAATAGCGATCCCGGTCCGCGGGAGCTTTTGCCGCCCCGGCCGCCAGGGCGTAACCACGTGCCACCCCGTTGGCCAGTGGATAGCTCTGGTTCGGCCAGCGATGGAGGATGGCATCCGCGGTCGCAACGACCTCGGCTACGTTGCCCCGCCTGACCCAGACCCGCGATCGTGCCACCAGCAGAGGAAAGGCTTGCTCCTCGGGAAGTTTGTCTGCCAATGCTAGATCATTGATGATGGTCTTCGCGAGACTACAATATTCCACTATGTTTCTGACTTGTTTAAACTTCTGAACCCAGGCCGGGTGCTGGTCGAATTCGCCGGCTCTTTCTAACTTGCGAAGAAGTTCCTCCGCCTTGCGGAAGTGGTGTACGGCGGCGACGAAGTCGAGTGCAGCGGGCGAGCGTTCGAGGTCTCCGAACATCCAGTGAGACTCGGCCAGGGCGAACACCGCCGCCGGATCGGGTGCTTCTCCGCTGGCAAGCTTCGCCCGCAGATCGAGGCCGCGGGTCAGCGTGGCTCGGGCAGTGAGGATGTCACCCCGAGCCTGTTGGGTTGCTCCGAGTCGGACGAGACAGGTGGCGAAGGCAGCCAACACTTCCGGGGCTTCCTCGACCACCGCCCACTGTTCCAGGATGCGGACTGCCTCTCCGAACTCTGTCTCCGCCTGAGTCAACGCATTCGTCTGAAAACTTAGATCACCCAGCCGCTCGTACACAACAGCCAGGCTTTGCAGTCGATCGAGTGATGCCGACCGCCCTCCGGCCATCTCCAGGCGGATCTTGAGACAACGTTGGTACGCGTCTCGGGCGTCCTGGGGCCGCTGGCGACTCGTTTCAATCTCCCCGGTCTGGAAGTGGATCCGGGCTAGCAGGTCGGTCAGGAACCGGTTCTGGGCGTCGTCACGAAGTAACGGGTCGGCCCGGTCTCGGGCTTCCGCGAGCAACATCCGGGCAGCATCGATCGCACTGTCCGCACGCATCGCATCAGCGGTCGCAGTGAGGGCTCTGAGGAGTTCCTGTGCCGCACGCACGTCCTCTGGGTTGTCCTGGACTTGAGCGCGCAGCCGAGCGAGTGCTTCCTCCCTCACCTTCCTGGCCTGCCCCGATTGACCGAGTTGCGCCAAGACTGCGGCTTGCCGTTCGGCGAGCTGGAATCGATCCAATCGAAGCCTGGGGTCCTTCTGTCCTTCTCCGGGCAGAGCCTCCAGACCAGCCCCCGCCTTCTCATAGGCCTCCAGTGCTGCCCGTGGGTTCTTTTGTCGCTGTTGGATGTCCCCTTGAAGCAGGTGCAAGTTGGCCATGTCTCGCAGCGCATCCACTCCAGTCGGGTCCGCCCGGAGTGCTTCTTCCACGATCCGCCGGGCGTTCTCCCACTCCTGAGCAGCGACCTCGGTTTGACCCCGGGTGAGAGTTGTGGAGATGATGTCGAAATGGACAGCGGCGAGCATGTGGCCGGTCCTGGCATCCAGGGGTCGGCCGGCGAGGACATCCGTCAAGCGATCCCTTGCAGTCCGCACGAGTTTCTGACGGAAAAGGGGCGAAATACCCTGGTAATCCAGTTCATTCTGCACATCAATGACCTGGGTGTGCCAGGTGTCGATCGTCTGCGCGAGCCGGGTCTCGGCCAGGTCGCGAGCGTCACGGGCGTCTTTCTCCTTCGCCCCAAGTTGGTTCGCGTTGCGGCGCTCGACTTCAGCAAACACCACCAGCCCGGGGATCAGCACCGCCGCTGCGACTGCCACTGCCGCCACCAATGTGCGGTTCCGGCGGGCACGTCGACCGAACCGTTCCAAAACTGGTTCCCGGTCGGCCGTCACTGGCTCGTCGGCCAGATAGCGCTGGACATCGTCAGTCAACTCCCGGGCCGAGGAATACCGGTCGGCTGGAGCCTTTGACAGTGCCTTCAGACAAATGGCTTCGAGTGGCCGGGGCGTTCCCGGAACGATCGACTGTGGGGCGATCGGGGGATCGCGCAATACCTTCCTGAGAATGTCGGAAGCGTTTGCACCTGAGAAGGGGGGCTGGCCCGTCAGGATTTCGTAGAGGATCGCTCCGAGCCCGTAGACGTCGGAGCGCTCGTTGATCTCGTCGAGCCGCCCCTCGGCCTGCTCCGGGGGCATGAATGCCGGAGTTCCAAGGATCGACCCGTGGACCGTCTCGTCGCGCCCGACCCCGATGGTGGGGTCGACCGATGGGAGTGAGCCGGCGTCCGGCTGGGCGACTGTCTTGGCCAATCCCCAGTCGAGGACCACCACTTCCCCATACTCCCCGAGCAAGACGTTCGCCCCCTTCAGGTCACGGTGGATCACCCCCCGACTGTGCGCGTATGCGAGAGCGTTGCACACCCCAATGAAGGCCCCAAGCAGAGTCCGTAGGTCGAGCGGCCCGGCCGTCCCGGCGGCCCGGCGGGTGTGATACTCCCCGGCCGCCGCCGAGAGGGTTCGGCCCCGTAGAAATTTCATCGTGTAGAATGGCGAGCGCCCGTCCCCGCCATCGGAGAGTGTGTAGACCGGCACGATGTTGGGATGTTCGAGCTGGCCAGTGATCCGGGCCTCCTCGGCAAACCGGCGGCGAGACGACGAATGGCCAGCACGTTGCGGGCGGAGATCCTTCAGCGCGACCTCTCGCCCGATTGCCGGATCGCGAGCGACCCACACCTGCCCCATCCCACCGACAGCGTGCAACCGGAGCACCTCGTAACCAAACCTCTCCCCCATGATGGTGTGGTTTGGCGACTCGCCGGAGACGTGTGACCCGGTTCGATCCGGAGAATCGCTCTCCTCTCTGGTCCGCCCCTGGGAGTCTCTGGCGATGAGCGGAGTCGGGTTGCTCGCCTGGGTCCGGCTCGGGTGGGTGCTGTTGGTGGCGTCGTGAGGAAAAGCCGTCGGATCGCTCACCGGTCGGGGGTCGGTCGTTTCTGAGGGTGAATCCGGCACGATCTCCGCGGGTAGGGCTGACCGGGTCTCGCTGGGGTTGGGTTCTGGAGTCGAATCTCCGGTCGAGTCGGGGACGGGGGTTGGGATCGACCACCCGATGGTCGGCCCCGACCCAGTTGGTCGAGTCGTCGGGGAGACGGTCATGGTCGCGAGGGATTCGCCCGCGGTGGATTGCCGGGCCGCAGCGAGGAGTGGCCGCTCGTCTGGCGCGACCACCGAATCCAGGGCGGAAGGTGCATCGCCCCCAGCGGCCTCGACCCTTCGGCCGACCAGATGGTCGAGTGCGGCAACATCCGCGGAAGTGAGTCCGCCGCGCTCGATCACCCGCTCGCGGATGGCTCCAATCCGGTTGGCGGCCGGATACCAGACGTCGACCAATCGGGAGGAGGGAACAAGCCCGACCCGGAGAGCGATCAGGCCGAACAGCAGATCCCGGTCGGTAGCAGGGTCAGGCGACGGAGGTATCATGAGGTGAGCAAGAGTGTATGAGGGGTGTGGCTAACACCAACAAGAAGTAATGTAATCCTACGGAGGCAGCCCCTTCAACCCCTGGGTCAGAAAGCCAACCCGGCGGGTGCAGGTCAGCCACGGCTGCCATAAGGCGGTCGCCTCGCGGAGGATTTCCCCATAATACCTTGGTGGCCTGTGGGCCGCCGATTGCCTTCACCTCCCACGGACGGACTTCATGCCCCTCGAACCTGCCATCACGCCTGCACCGACCGCCCCGACCGTGTGGACGATCAAGGCCCTGCTCGACTGGACGACCGACTTCCTCGCCAAGAAGGGGCCGGCCCCGACCGCTGCCCGGCTCGAAGCGCAGATCCTCCTCGCGCACGTCCTCAAGTGCAAGAAGGTCGACCTGCTCGTCCGCTATGACGAGCAACCGGGGGAGGCCGATCGCGCTGCCTTCCGGGGACTCATCAAGCGGCGAGTCGACGGCTGGCCGGTCGCGTATTTGGTCGGATCACGGGAGTTCTACCTGCTCCCGTTCGAGGTCTCCCCGGCAGTCCTCATCCCCCGACCGGACACCGAAACTCTGGTGACCGAGAGTCTGGGTGTGATCAAGCGGATGGTCGCGCCAACGGTGCTCGACCTCGGGACGGGTTCCGGGTGTATTGCAGTGTGTCTCGCACATCATAAGAAAGAGGCGCGAATCACGGCAGTGGACATCTCGCCGGACGCCCTGGATGTGGCCCGGGGGAACGCGATTCGCAACGGGGTTGCTGACCGGATCACGTTTTTGCAGGGTGACCTCTTCGGCCCGGTGCCGGCGGGGGCGGTCTTCGACGTGGTGGTGAGTAATCCGCCCTACGTGACCCCCGGGGAATTGGCGGAACTGGCTCCGGATGTCCGCGACCACGAGCCCCGGCTGGCTCTCGACGGCGGGACGGACGGGTTAGCGTTCTACCGCCGGATCGCCTCGGGTGTCGGGGCGGTGCTCAAGCCCGGCGGATCGCTCCTGGTGGAGATCGGGTCGACCCAGGACGAAGCCGTTCGGGCGATCCTCAGCGCGAACCCGGACCTCGAACTCGGCAAGACGGTGAGGGACTCCTCCGGATTGCCTCGGGTCGTCAGCGCGCGGAAGAGGTGATCCGAGCCAGTGAGTGACGACCGGACCGGTGGTCTCACCAGATACCCCCCACGAAAGCCACCATGCCTCGACCTGCTGGCCGCCTGCCGAACGAACTTCGCCCGCTGTCGTTCGAGCGGGGTTACACCCGTAATGCACCGGGGTCGGTCCTCGTCAAGATGGGCCGGACAACGGTCCTCTGTACCTGCTGCGTCGAGCCCAAGGTGCCGGATTTCCTCGTCGGCAAGGGCAAGGGCTGGCTCACTGCCGAATACGGGATGCTCCCCGGATCCACCAATACCCGCAAGCCTCGCGACAAGGCCGGGAAGGTCGACGGTCGGTCAATCGAGATTCAGCGGCTCATTGGCCGCAGCCTGCGGGCTGTCGTTGACCTCTCCAAGCTCGGCGAACGGACCCTGTGGGTCGATTGCGACGTCCTCGAAGCCGACGGTGGCACCCGCACCGCTGCCATCAACGGTGCGCTGGTCGCGGTTGTGGACGCGGTCAACTCCGTGAAGGCTGTGATCGGCGTCCCGGTGCGAGAAGTGGTTCACGCCAGTGTGGCAGCGATCAGCGTGGGGATTGTCGATGGTGAGGAGCGGCTCGACCTGGAGTATGTCGAGGACCGCGACGCAGATGTCGACCTCAACCTTGTGATGACCGGTTCCGGAGAGTTTATCGAGGTCCAGGGCAGCGGCGAGGAAGCGACCTTCAGCCGCGAGCAACTTGACCGCTTGATCGGCCTTGGCGAGATTGGTATCCGCGCCATCACCGCCAGTCAGAAGGCTGTACTAGGAGTTTAAAGTTTAAAGTTTAAGAGTTTAAAGAAGTA
>PLDW01000382.1 GCA_003136315.1 Gemmataceae bacterium
TACTGCTGCCGCTGACCGCCAGGTTCTCCGCTCCCAGCCCGACAATCGTGATGTTGTGGCTGATCGTCAACGTGCTGGCCAGGGTGATCGTCGACCCGCTGAGGCTGCTGGCGAAGGTGATCGTGTCCCCGGCCACCGAGTTGGTGAGGGCATAGCGCAAGGTGCCGGCGGTGGTGGCGCTGTCGGGTGTGCTCAGGGTCACAACGAAGCCGGTCGGCGTGACACGCTCTTCGAGAGATTCGACCCCGAGGCGCCACGGCGTTGCTACGCGGCGCCGTGTGGGGTCGGACCGCAACCGGCGTGATCGCCGCGACTCACGACCCAACAGGTTCTTGACCCAGCTTGCCAGCATATTAACGGGCATGATATTCCTCCAACTTGGTTGTGTTCGGCTCGGTGAGGGGGCTAGAGCGAGGGGGGACACCCAGGGTCAGACGCAGCGGCTCCAGGTGGGGCTGGAACGCTTTCCAGCGGCCCACGGAATGATGATAAATCGGACGACGCACTTGCAGCTTGCTGGCCGTCTGCACGACCCGCTCGTTGCGGTAAAAACTCAGACAACGCTCATCCCAGCCCAATCCGCAGGCGGCAACCAGTTCGTGGCTAACCGCAGGCGTGCGGGCTACGAGGTCTTCGTAAATCACATCGTGGATTGGCAGGGGCAGGACACGTCGCCAGTGTTCCATCAGCCGGGCGTACTGCTGGTGGTAAAAGGCGATGTCGTCCAGGCTGGCAGTGTGCGGCAGCCATTTGAAGTTCTGGAAGTAGGCCGACGCGCAGACATCCAGCGGATCGCGCTGGCAATGAACGATCCGGGCACGCGGGAAGAGAATGGAGATCAGGCCCAGATGGAGGTAGTTGTGGGGCATCTTGTCGACGATGCGGCTGGCGGTCCCGGCTTGCCGGGCCAGGCGTTGGAGGTAGCCGTAGGCCAGGCTGCGGGCCGTGCCGGGGTCCAGGCGGTCGACACAGGCGGGATACACCTCGACGGCCTGGAGCTGTTCGTGCAAGGTGGTGGCGAGCTGATCGATCTCCTTGCGTTCACCCGCGCCGTGGACCTGGGGATGGCTGGCCAGGATCTGCTCAACCAGGCTGGTGCCTGAGCGTACCATGCCGACCACGAAGACCGGCACTTCGCTGTCGATGCCAAACGCCCGAACTCGCTCCACGAACTGCGGCGTGAACACGGCGATCAGGCGGTCGATCAGGGCGCGGTGTTTCTCGGGATCGAAGGCCCGGTTCGCCTGGCGATAGACTTGCTGTTTGAGGTCGTTGGCCCGGCGGTAGCAAGGAAAGGCCCAGTCGAAGGAGCCGACCCTCTCCCAGTGAGCCGCCAGGGTGAAGTAAAGCAGGCTGGCATCCTGGGCGGATTGCCGGCCCTTCTCGAGTAGATCCTGCATGTGCTGGATGTCCGACTCGGTCAGGCTGTAGCAGCCGTGGCCGGCCAGTTCGCCGAGCATGCAGTACGCCAGGGCCGAGTCGGGATTGAGTCGCAGGGCGTGCAGGCTGAGGGCCAGCGCCTCGTCCAGTTGACCCTGTTGTTGCAGGGCATCGCTGAGGAAAAGGTGATCATTCACTGCCCTGGGGTTGAGACGGATGGCCTCGCGGTAATGGCGGATCGCGTCGGCGACGCGGCCGGCCGCCTCGTAAGCCGCCGCGAGATGGCCGTGGAAATTGGCTTCCGTGGGCAACCTGGCGATGGCCTGGCCGATCAAGTCGATGGCGAGTTCCGGCTGGCCGGCATTGTTGGCCATCACGCCCAACAAGTTGAGCGCGTCCGGCTGGCCGGGCTGAATCCGAAGCACCTCTCGATAGAGAGCTTCGGCCTGCGGCAGCCGGCCGGCCTGATGGTGTTCGATCGCCTGTTCGAGAGTAGCACGTAGCGTGCTCACTACTGCTCCGGTCATTTTCCCGCTTTCGACCCGCGAAGGCTCTTAGCGAATCTCGCGCAGTGCTTCGTCCGGTGGCAAGGGCTGTGGGTCTCTGTGTTCCAGCTTGTCAGGCGCGGCAGGCGTCCCTCCCCGTGGCGTCAGAACCTTCATTACTTGACCTAAGAAACAAAAGATTAATTGACTAATTATGCAAAGCCGAACTCAAGTTTTTCCGGCGCGGAAGGCCTTCTGCATCAGGCAGCGGAAGATCTTGCTGCCGGGTACGGAGGTCACTTTTAAGTAGGAGAGCCAAGCGAGTACAAAACAGCGCTTTCACGCATCGGCAGGAAGAGTCTCAGGATGATGCGCACCTGGGAGAGAGGCTGCACCAACGGATGGGAGAGGTAGCACCAACCCAGATCGAGTTGGGGTGTGACCAAGCGTTCAGACTGATTGGGACACGAACCGTCGCGAGTCCAGCGTTTTCGACGGATTTGGTGACACTCGATCCGTGTTCGCCAAATCGTGTTTTCATCAACCAAACCCCCGGAATCCGTGGATATCCGGCGGCCTGGAGGCCCAAATAAATCCGAAAGTCGGGTGAGAGATAAAAACCGTTATACTCGGAGTTCGGGAGATTGGTCAAGAATGACAATAAAAAAATTCAGGAAGAAAATATGGGCTCAACGGATTTTGCGGGACACAACGCATGTGCGGGATCACCGGGTTGCACAAGATCGAAATGCCTCCCGCACACCCATCTCAACAATCACTCTCCTCGCGATTGTCGCGACTGCCACTTCTCATTAAAGTCTAACCAGTCGGTTTTCACGCCACCTGCTGCCACTCGATTGCCTTGAACACCAATTGTCTTCCCGTCAACGCGACACCTCGAACAGGTTCGCGTGTCTGTCTCGACCTGCTCCCTGACGGTCGGAGCTCGCTCAGTCAGTCATTCCTGGCGAACTGTCAGGGAGGGGGTGGGACTCTCGAAACGCTTCGACAGCGAATGCGATCCGTGTCGCGGTGGTCAGCCAGCACAGGCCGCCAAAGACCCATGCGAGTACTGCAAACCCATCCGGCCAGACACAGATCAGCACGAACAGCCCGATCGTTTCGGTCCCTTCAGTCAGGCCCCCAAGGTAGTAGATCGCCTTCCGTCCCCTCCGCTCAGTTGTGAGTCCACGCTTGGCAGCAACAGCAGCGAATGCCAGGAACGAACTTCCTGTCCCGACAAAGCTGAAGATCAGGAAGGCGGCAGGGAGGGCGAATTCTGGTCGGCCGACTGCGAAGAAGAATGGTACCCCAGCGTAGAAGAGGAAGTCGAGTGCGATATCCAGATAGCCGCCCAGGTCGGTCGGCCCGAGGCGTCGGGCGAGGGCTCCGTCGAGTCCATCGGCCAGGCGATTTGCTGCGATGAAGGCGAGAGCGACTGTGTCGGCTTCAGCCGCCAGGGCGACCCACGCTCCCACTCCGATCAGGAAGCCGATGACAGTGACCGCATTCGCCCCGAGTCCAAGACGGGCGAGCCCCGCCCCGAATCGGTCGAGCGGCGGGTCGATCCACCGGCGGATACGGGCATCAAACACCGCAAGCCTCGTTTGCCGAATGGCTCGCTGGACTAAGAATGGCCCGCAGATGACGCAGACTTCGACGCAGATGAAATCCAGATAACACCAAATTCAGTTTTATCAAGATTTTATCTGCGTTCGCAGATCTGCGTCATCTGCGGGCTATTCTTAGTCCAGCGGGCCATTCTGAATCAGCTACCATTTCGCAATAGGTTCATCCGGGATGCCGTTGCGTTGTCGACGGTCGAGCTGGTCTGCATACACTCGGGTGCGGTCGACGAAGAACATCCCGCCCTTCCCACCGCGGAGTCGGATCCGCCAGTATGTCGCCCAGGCGAGCAACTTCTCCGGCCAGCGAACGAACCGCCGACCGCCACCGTATTCGCCCTGAAAGTACGTGCCTGGTGTGATCGGCGGTCGAATGACCGCCTCTGCACCGCCCGGTTGCTTTAGCGCGTACACATCGGCGGCCCACCGGCCTGTGATCAGGTTGGCCGCGGCGAACGGAGCCGCGTTCCCCCAAAGCACCCGGCCGCGCGGTCCGTTTGCGTTGCAGAACCACGGGAAGAGGGTCCGCAGGCAGCAGACGAAGTAGGCGTACTCGCGTGGGTGGTAGTTCCGGGTGCGGAACAGGATCAGGACCTCGCGGTTCTCTTCGCGCACGAACCGGAAGACCTCGGCCCGGAACCGACGGTCGGTGAAGTGGGCGAGGGCGTCCGGGAAGTCCGTGAAGACGAGAACCCCGCTGTTGTAATGCGAGGTTCCGTGGATGTAATTGATCCCGTGCGGCATCCTCCGCCTGGGGCCGACCGGTAACTCCTCCGGACCGACTGACAGGGCCACCCGACCAGCCAAAAACTGACCCGTCTTCGTGACCACGAAATCGTCCATCGGCAGGCTGTCTTCGTCCATCCCGCGTGCCGACCGGAAGATGACGTTCTCGTGCCAGACGTATCGGCCGGTCGCCGGGTTGATGCCGGTGACCCACGGGTGGTCGGGTGAGAGAAGGCCGTGTGGGAGCGGGCGGAACCGCGTGATGTCCAGCACCCGGACGATCCCCCGCCCGTTGTGGCCCATCTGGTACAGCCAGCGAAATGGCAGGCCCAGCCAGTACCCGACGCCGTCCCGGTGTCGTGGGCGGGTGGGCGGTTCAGGGGGTCGGGGGTGAATCGGACGGGCGGTCATCAGAGCGTGTCCCCGGAGGGGTCAGTTTTTCCCAACCGGTTCGGCGTGTTCGGCCAGGGCGGCGGTCCCGTCGGTGGGGGTTGCCCGACGGCCGAACGCATTGCTCCACGCCCGGCGCATGGTGCCCCACACCCCGAGAGCACGGAACGGCGGAGCGAGGAGCTTCAGCTTCTTATCCTTCTCACCCCAGTCGGGGACATCGTCGTGCAGGACGTACACTTCCCACATGGTCTGATCTGGGTCGGTCACCCAGATCTTGGTCTGGTGGGCGTAGCAGCACTTCACATCGTCCTGCTGACCCATCCTGGCCCCGACGGCTTTCAGGCGGGTCTGGATCTCGCGCAGGTGGTCGACCGTGACCACCCGCAAGCCGAGATGGTTGAGTGGCCCTCCGGCACACGCACGTTTCGGCTTGAGCGAGAGGACCAGCGGCGGGGAATCGACCTCGAACTTGGCGTAATCGGCGTAGACCTTGACCGGTTCCGCGCCGAGCAAGGCGGTATAGAACTCGACTGCGCGGGGCAGGTCGGAGACATTGAGCGAAGCGTGAAACTTGATCACCGCAGTTGCCCCTGCGGGGGTCCGGTTGGGGGCCGTCTGGCTACTCGGATTCGTCATGATGTGGGTTACACCTCGAAGATTCGGGTTTCAAGTGTGAGAAGGATTTCCGGAATTCAGCAACACGTTTCGCTGCTTGGTGTCCTCAACTTTCAACTTGAAACTCGAAACTATGATACAGGTTACTTCGGCACCTGGGTGCGGAACTCGGCGTCGGCAACCCAGGCTTCATCCGGGGAGAGGAAGCCATCCTTATCGGTGTCGAAGCGGTGGAACTGCTCATCCGACCCCATGAACTCGGCCCGGGACAACCGGGAGTCGGTGTTGCGGTCCATATTGCGGAACCAGTCGGGCAAGCTCATGTCGACGCCCATCGACCGGGGACGGCGTGCCTCCTCCCGATTCACGCGATTCTCAGCGAGTCGAACCTTCCCGACGAACGAGATTGCCAATCCGAGCCCGATCAAGCAGAGGAGTCCGAACCCGATGACGTTGGCGGGTCTGGGGCCGCTCATGGGTCACACTCCTGGTTCGAGCCCACACTCGGGCCTCTCGCCCCCCCGGAGTCTTGGCAGAGTCGCGCATTCTAATGGGCAAGGTGGGTTTGGGGTGGGCGGGGGGTGCCATAAGACCTGCCCTGGAGTTAAGATGTTATTCCTGGAGGCGGGCGGGGCAACGTCATTCTTCACGCGACCCTGCTGCCCACTGGTGCTTTTGGGAGCTGGTAGGATATGCTTCCACCAACTGGGCAGCGTCCATTCTGGCGGGGGATTGGCGTGGCGAAGGATCCTCTCGAACCGCAGCGGTGTGCCCAACTCCTGGCTGCGCTGGCGGCCCCGGAGCGGCTGAAGATCATCCGGTTCTTGGCGGACGGACCACACCATGTGAGCGAGATTGCGGACATGCTCGCGGTTCCGGCTGTCAACGTCTCCCACCACCTGAACGTGCTCAAACAGGCCCGGTTGATCCGCGGCCGCAAGAAAGGCCGGTTTGTCCACTACTCACTCGGCCCGGGGGTGCTTGAAGAGGTCGTCGGGGCGGGCATTCCGAAGGAAGCCCTGAACCTCGGATGCTGCCGGCTGGAACTGCCCGTGACCCGATGCGAGGGCGGTGGGGGATCGGAGTGAGTGCGAAGGCAACGCCCAGGATCTCCGGCTCAGCCAGTTCGCCGACTGCCGGGCCGCTGCCGTGGCGGGCCACGAAAGGCCGACGTCTTTCTGGCCGCTAAAAAATCGGACTCGAAGCGGCTCTCTCCACTGCTGACCTTCACTCCCCCCACACCGGGCGGGTAAACTCACACCCAACACCCCAGGCCAAGCACCACCCCCTGATCAATTTTTGGGGGAGCAGGCAGTGAGGTGGGGATGACGGGTTTACCACCGATACAGGGAGCGAGCGATGGCTGGGAAAGAGAGCAAGTCCACGACGGAGAATAAGGATCTCAAAACAGCACTGGCGGCGATCGAGAAGGAGTTTGGGAAAGGCTCCATCATGTCTCTTGGGGGCATGGGGGGGCTGGACATTGAGGGCATTTCGACCGGATCGCTGAGTCTCGACATCGCGCTGGGCGGGAAGGGGCTACCGCGGGGGCGGATCGTCGAGATTTACGGGTCCGAGGCAAGCGGGAAAACGACAATCGCACTGCACGCCGTCGCCCAGGCCCAGAAGAATGGTGGTGTGGCCGCCTATATCGATGCCGAACATGCCCTTGATCCGAGCTGGGCGAAACGAATCGGGGTGGACCTGGAGTCGCTGCTCGTCAGCCAGCCGGGGTACGGGGAGGAGGGGTTGCGGATCGCCGAGATGCTCATCAAGTCGAACGCAGTGGACATTATCGTGATCGATTCGGTGGCGGCCCTGGTGCCCAAGAACGAGATCCAGGACAGCGAGATCGGCGACACCAAGGTGGGGTTGCAGGCCCGGCTCATGAGCCAGGCCCTGCGCATCCTCAACCCGACGATCAACAAGAGCCGGACATGCATGGTGTTCATCAACCAGATCCGGCAGAAGATCGGGGTGATGTACGGCGATCCGAATACGACCACCGGTGGCCTGGCTCTGAAGTTTTATGCATCGGTTCGGATGGAAGCGAAGCGGGTGACGCACGTCAAGGACGGAGACGAGACGATCGGCGCTGAGACCCGGGTCCGGGTGGTGAAGAACAAGATCGCTCCGCCGTTCCGGAATGCCGAGTTCGAGATCCTACATGATCGCGGGATCGATTTCGAGGGGGACGTTCTGAAGCTCGCGCTTGAGGATGAGGTCGTCGAGAAGAGCGGAGCGCACTTCAGCTACAAGGACCAGCGGCTTGGGCAGGGAAAGGACAAGGCGGTCGAGTTCCTGCGTGAGAATCATCCGATTCGCGACCAGATCGTTCAGCAGGTTCTGGACAAGCGGAAGCCGCAGATTTTGAACGATGCCCGACTGGAGGCGGAGGCGGCGAAGGAAGAGGCGGAGGCGGCGGCCGAACTGGCTGCGATCGGCGAAGCGCCCGATCAACCGGCACCGGTCGAGAAGAAGAAGCGAGGGAAAGCTGCCAGCACCGAGTGATCTTGCACAAAAATCAGGACACTTCAGAATGGTTTAGAATGGCCTGCAGAACGCAGAAGAAATGGGCCGCAGATAACACAGATCTACGAACGCAGATAAAATCTTGATCAAACTCAACTTGTTCTGATCTGGATTTTATCTGCGCCGAAGTCAGCGTCATCTGCGGGCCATTCTGAGTCATTTAGGGAGATCAATTCCGCTGCTGGAGGATCACCCGGACGCCCTTCTTGTTCGAGGTGATCACGTCGAGGAATCCATCCCCGTTGATATCGGCGACCTCGAACTGCGTGCCGATCCCGGAGTCGTTATCGATCTCCATTGGGGTGAAAGTCGTGGTGCCGTCCTGACTACGGGTGTTCTTGAGCCAGTAGATCGCGGGTGAAGCATCCGATCCAGGCTCATTCCGACCGTGCGACCACCACCGTTTTCCGGTCACGAGGTCCGGAAGGTTGTCGCCATCAATATCGACGAAGTGGGCCGCGTGAGTTTCGCTCACCAATTTGGGGAACAGATCCATCTTCTGGAACGTCGGATTCCCACTCTTGTCATTGGCGCGCTGCTTGTACCACCAGATCCCGAATTTGTGGGCGGAAGTGCTGATCACATCATTCTTTCCGTCCCCGTCCATGTCCCAGACGTACATGTCGGCACAGGCGTCACCGAGGTTCGCCGAGTGGAACGTCCAGGGGGTCGTCCCATCCGGTTTTTCCGGCTGCTCCCACCATCCACCGGTGCAGATCACGTCCTTGCGGCCGTCTCCGTTGATGTCACCGACCCCGAGTCCGTGACTGAACTTCTGGGTTCCGGGAATCTCCTTGCGGGTGCCAGGGACTTCCTTGCCGTCCTTCAGCTCGGCGGGTGTGCTGGGCACACTCACGGGGTGCATGATCCAGAGGGCGGTGGGGTCTTTGGGGTTGGGCGTGAAGTAGGCCATCTGACCCTCGTTCCCCTTGCCTGGGGGTTGGAACCCCATGACAAGCACTCGTTTGCCGGTCCCGAGAAGGTCGGAGTAGAGGGGGGTTTCGTTGCAGGCGGAGTGCCAGATGGTGTGTTTCTTCCAGTGGAGTGGCTTGCCATCGGGGCCTTTGGTCTGGCCTTTGGGGTTTTCCAGCCAGTAGCAGGGGTCACCGGGGAAGGCAATCACGATGAGGTCCGGGTAGCCGTCTTGGTTGAGGTCTTCGGCCCAGCAGGCGAACACGCGGCTGTAGTTGCTGAGCCCGTCCTTGAAATCCATGACTGGCTGCATTTCGTGCGGCGTCCAGTCGGGGGCTTCGTACCAGTATTCACCGTTGAGGACATCGATTTTGCCGTCCTTGTTCACGTCGGCGACGGTGACGCCTTCGGAGCGGAACTTGGTATCGAGGACGATCTTTTTCCAGGTGATCGTGGGGGCGGGCTTGGGGTCAGCCGAAACCGCCGGGACGGCGGCAACGGCCGCCACAGCAGCGGCGAGGAGAACGGGGATCAACCGAAACATGGGGAGGGGCCTCGGAGTGTGGGGAGTGCGGCGGAGTGATGAAAGTGATTATGCGGGGGAGTGGGGTGCGGTGCAAGTCGGTGGGCGGACCGATCGACCCCAGCGGGGTCGGCTGGCGGTCGGGCCGGGTAACAAGCCGAGGCCGATCGGTTACACCCCTATCAAAAGGAGGATTCTTGAAGCCAGCCACTGAATCTGTGGGAGCCCGGAGAAGATCGCACGCCCTGGCGAACCCGCTGTCCACCTCCCGTGTCACTTCACAATCCCCGGAGGCGTCCCATGACCGACGACGAGTTCCTGGCTGCGTTCGAGGGGTGTACCTTCACCCGCGCCCAGTGGACACATGAAGCTCACGTCCGGATGGCCTGGCTGTACCTGACCCGGTGGCCGGTTGCCGCCGCGCTGGAGAGGGTCCGGGCCGGCATTCAGAGGTTGAACGCGAAGATCGGCAGCCCAGACGGCTATCACGAAACCATCACCGTCGCCTGTGTGCGAGTGATCGCCAGCCGACTTGCCCCGGGAGAAGGATACGTTGAGTTCCGCAAGCGCAACCCAGATCTCCTCGACCGCACCCTCTCGCCACTCCTCACGCACTACACCCGACAACTTCTCCACTCACCCGAAGCGCGGCGAGCGTTTGTCGCCCCAAACCTTGTACCACTCCCCGGATGAGTCGCAGACCCGCTCTGCTCAATCGTTCGTCGAACCTCGCCGACGCTTTTCCTATCTTGTTGAGTATGACCGAACGCGAGTTCGCTACTGACGTCGTTCGCAAGCTTCAGAAGGCCGGGTTCCGAGCCTTGTGGGCAGGTGGGTGCGTGCGCGATGAACTCCTCGGCCTCACCCCCCAAGATTACGACATCGCCACGGACGCCCATCCCGAACAGGTCCAGCATCTGTTCCGCCGCTGCATCGCCATCGGGGCCAGCTTTGGCGTGATCGAAGTGATCGGCCCCCGCGACCCTGATCGCGGTGGGGAACACCTCACGGTCGAAGTCGCGACTTTCCGGTCGGACGGCACCTACTCCGACGGTCGGCGGCCCGATACAGTCGTTTTCTCCTCGCCGGAAGACGATGCCCGGCGGCGAGATTTCACCATCAATGGGATGTTCTTCGACCCCATCACTCGGGAGTTGCACGACTTCGTCGGCGGCCGGGCGGATCTGGATGCCAAGATCCTCCGGGCGATCGGGAACGCGACCGAACGGTTTACTGAGGACAAATTGCGGGTGCTTCGAGCGGTTCGGATCGCGACCCGGTTCGGGTTGGAGATCGATCCACCCACCCTGGCCGCCGGAAAGCAGATCGCCCCGCTCATTGCGGTGGTTTCCGCCGAGCGGATCGCCGAGGAACTCCGCAAACTCTTCACCCACCAGCACCGCGGCCGAGGGGTTCGGCTGCTGCGCGAGTTTGGGCTGGTCGAACCGATTTTCCCCGAACTTGTTCCGGCGTTCACCCTCCCTCAAGGGCCACCCGCAGCGCCCACGGGCAGCCTCTGGGACCACACCCTCGCGGTGATCGATCGCCTGGAGCCCCCGACCTGGCCACGCGAGGAGCCCGTGTCGTTCGTACTCGGGTTCGCTGCCCTACTCCATGATGTCGGCAAGCCGCGAGTCGTCGGCCGAACCACTGATCGCTACACGTTTCACGGTCACGAACACATTGGCCGCGAGATGACGGAGAAGATCACTGATCGATTGCGGCTCTCCACCGCGGAGAAAGTGCGGACCGCCTGGCTCGTCGAGAAGCACCAGTATCTGGCCGTCGCCCCGACGATGCGACCGAGCCGGCTCAAACCGATCCTGATCCACCCGGGGATCGGTGAACTCCTCGCCCTGCACCGGGCCGACGCTCTCGCCAGCGGCCGGGGACTGGAGCACGTTGAGTTTTGCGAGCGTGTGTTGCGTGAGACTCCGCCCGAGGAGTTAAACCCCCCGCCCGCCATCACCGGGGAAGACTTGATCACCCGTGGACTCACACCTGGCCCGGATTTCAAGCGGCTGTTGGATGCCGTCCGGGTGGCGCAACTGGAGGGGCAGGTGAAATCGAAGGAGGACGGCTTGCGACTGGTGGAGGAGTTGATGCGAGGGTAACGTGTGAAGCCCGATCGTCCGCGACATCGCCTCGGGTCTGGAGAATGGTGACGGGTCGTGGCCGCGGCCCGGTGACGACCTCACGCCACCAGAAGCTGACCAGCATTCGGAAGGTTCGTGGCACTTCCCAAAGCGACACCTTGCTCTGCCCCCCCGCTCGCTCACGATGAGAGACCGCCAACTCCGTCACGGCGTACCCGAGTTGGCGCGCGCGGGTCAGCATCTCCGTATTGACAAAGAATCCCCGGGAGTCGGGGAGCAATTCCGCCAGCACCTCCCGCCGGAACACTTTGAGTGCGCAGTCGCAATCTCGAACCTGGGTGCCGAGCAGAGTGCGGGCGAGCAGGTTGTACCCGCGCGAGAGGAACCGTCGCCGCCAGGGATCTTTCCGGGCAACGCGATATCCGACCACGATCGGGAATTCGTCGGCCAGAGGGACCATTCGTCCCAGGTCCAGGAGGTCGAACTGGCAATCGGCGTCTGTGAAGGTGATTCGGTTATATCGACCAGCCTCGAAACCAGTGCGGAGAGCGGCACCGTATCCGCGGTTCGTTGGGTGCCGTAGCAGTCGGACGTGCGGATACATGGCGCGGGATCTTTCCACTTCGGCCGCGGTTGCGTCGTTGCTGCCGTCATCGACCACGAGGATTTCGTACTCGCCAAAGAGTTGTTCCAGTGCGGCTTCCGCCTCCGCCACAGCACGGCCGATGACTGCTGCTTCGTTGTAAGCTGGGATCACCAGACTCACCCCGCGATCCAGATTACACGCATCCATCCCTCAGCCTCCGTGCATCGGACCCTGACCGCCAGGGTCGCCAGTCACTTCGGCGTCACCCCGCAACGGATTTGGGCAGCGTAGGGCATCCCATAGTCCCCGCGAATGGCCCGCTGGTTTTCGTGGACGTAGCCCAGGAAGCACGCAGAGACGGCGGACTGTACCAAGCAGAGGGTGAGGAGTAAAGCCTGCCCGCGAGTGAGCCCGAACGCAAACGGCCGACGGTTCGACAGGGCCAAAATCGCGACCCACAGTTGCATCGCGGGAAACGTGACAAGCATGTAGTGACGGTGGATGGGAACACAGGAAAGCGTGAGTAGGCCGCCGTACCCCAGTGCAACCGCGTTGACCATAAACAGGCTCGCGGAGCCGGAACCGGTGAGAATCTGTCGCCATTCCCGTCGCTGCTGCCAGGCACGGATGAGCGTTGATACAACGAAGTAGCCAAGCAAACTGTAAATGGCAACGTGCAATCCACCCACGAGATAGGTCGGGGTTCCAGAGACGATGGGGTAACGGAGGAAATCCCCGAAGTCATTCCCCAGACTGTAACTAAGAACGATACCGAACGGTTCGGTCACCCACCGGAGGAAGAAGTTCAGCGTGGCGAAGTTGCTCAACCGAATCTGCCCGGTGGGATTGGCTGCTGCCTGCTCAACTGCTGTGGGCAGCCACAACGCGAGCGGCCATGCAGCACAGGCCACACCTACCGCCCAGGCCCACCACCTCACCCCGCGGCGATCAAACAGCCCTGCCCAGGCGGCCATCCCGGCAGCCAGGAACATCCCGGAGAGGTGGATCTGGCCGATCACGACCCCCAGGAAGCCCCACATGGCTGCGCCCCAGCGGCGATCTCGGTGCCACCACCCAATGAGTACCCCCAGCAAGAGAATTGGTGCGATCGACGGCGGCCAGATTTTCCGATGGAGGACAACCGCCAAAGGGTTGACAGCCACAAGCGCTGCCGCCCACACCCAGGCGGCTCGCGTGTCGGCGGGTACGCACACACTCGCAAACACGAGCAATCCCGCGATGGCGAGGATGTTCATCCAGTGGCCGATCCGGGCCAGTTCGGTGGGGCTGTCCGGGCGGAAAAGCTCGCTCAGTCCGACAAAAACCCAGATTGACCCGGCTGGATTCGGAGCATTCTGGCTCGTTGGCATTCCGATGAGCGGAAGTGGCCCGCCATCACGAACGATGCGGGTCTGGAGGTAGGTCCATGACTCATCCCCCTTGTACTCCATGTCTTCCACCCATGCGAGGCGGAAGACAGCAGCGACGATGACAATTCCAAGAGTCACCGGCCAGAACAACGAAATGCGACTATCGATTGACCGGAGGCCGAACCTGCGCAACAGAGCAGGCAGAGCGCGAGGACGTAACCAGAGCATCCTGTTCGTCCTCGACCCAGCAGTTCACCAGAGAGTTCCACCTCCTTTTCTTCGGCGCGCAGGGGGGTGCGAGCCACTCTTAAGCCATGAACAGGAATCCCTTGTGTCTCCTGATTTGAGCTGCTTTTATCGATTATCCCGACGGGATGTTCCGTTGATACCACAGTCTGTAACGGAACGATTTATCCCGCTGCCCTCTGGATCGCCTGATGGGATCTTCGAGCCACACCATTCACCTGATTACAGGAACCCGCAGAGGCTGTNNCGTGGCAGCCTCGTTGTACGCGGGAATCACGAGGCTCAGTCGCAGGTCAGCGTCCATACACGCAGGTCCGTCGGAGGAGGATCGGGCCGCGCTCAGCGCGGCGAGAGCCCCACCGAAGCCCTGGCCCGGTAGGGCGTTCCGTAGTCCCCACGGATCGGTCGTTGGTTCGAGTGGACGTAGGCGAGGAACCCGGCGGAGACGGCGAACTGTAGTAAGCACATCGCCACCAGTAAAGCCCGCCCGTGGGCAACCCAGGTGTCGCCCGTGAGCCTGGTGGTACGAGGCTCCAGGTCAGAGGTGCCAGCGCCGTCGGCAGGTGCGCTGGGAATCGAGGTCTGGCCCCCGCGATGACCCACGGCGAGGTAGGCGAGCCACAGGTACATCAATGGGAACGTCAGGTTCATGTAGTGCCGGTGGATCGGGAGACGCGTGAGGGTGAACGCCAGTCCAAAGCCCCCCATCCCCGCCGCGATCACCAGCGCTGTCGGGGAGGTCCGCCCCGTCAGTTCGATCACCATCTCCCGCCACCCTAACTGCCACCTCCTCCAGGCGGCCCGTCCGAGGATGACGACACCCGTCGCGACCATCAGGGCATGGACGGCCGCGAGCCCATAGGTCGGGACACCCCCGACGAACGGCTGGCTCAGGTAGTCCCAGAAATCCTTTCCCAGCGAGTACGCCAGGCTGATCCCGTTCGCTTCAATCACCCAGTTGATCCAGAACCGGGCCGTGACGAGGTTGCTCCACTGCCGCTGCGAGATCGGGTTCTGGCCGGTCACCTCCAGTGCATACAGAAGCCAGGGGATGAGGGTGGCGGTCGCGACCGCACACCCCGCAATCCAGTACCCCCAACGCACGCTCCGCCGGTCCATCAGGAATGTCCAGCCCGCGAACCCGAGAGCGAGGAATAGCCCCCCGGGGTGTATCTGGCCAACGAGGACGCTGCACAGACCCCAGAAGAACGCTCCAGCCCGGCGGTCGCGGTGCCACCACCCGATCAGAGCGAGCGTCGTGAACAGGGGGACGATGGAAGGTGGCCAAATCTTGCGGTGAAAAACGACCGCGAGCGGATTCACCGAGGCGAGAGCAGCGGCCCAGAGCCACGGCTCCCGCTCCCGATCCGGCACGCACCGGTACGCGAACCCGGCCAGGAGGAGAATCGCGAGGGTGTTCACAATCTGGCAGGCACGACCCAGGTCGGTTGGGGTGGTGACGCCAAAGACCTTGGTGATTGCCAGGAATACCCAGATTGTCCCGCCGGGGTGCCGCACCTCGTAACTGGTGGGCATCCCCAGGGTGGGGACTGGTTCGTCGACTCCCGCGTGTTGGGTCCGCTCGAATGTCCAGATCTCGTCGCCCTTGTACTCCATGTCCTCCACCCAGATTGTGCGGAGGGCAGCCCCGGCAAGGAGCGCAGCACACAACCCGACCGCGGCCAGCCGCACCCGGGGGAGGGCAATCTGGAAGGAAGGGCGAATGCGGGTCAGCACGGGGATCAGCGTGCCTTGGGGCAATGGGGCGACAGACGTGGAGGGGTTATCGGCAACTGGGGCGGCCCACATCCGGCATTCTCCCCGATCCCGGAGACGAATCGGGGCCAGGTTCCCACCTGGGTGATAGGTGTCGGAGGGGAGCGGACGGGAAACGGTGAATTGGGTCGGAAATGAGTCTGGAGGGGTCACAGCGATGAGCCGGTGGTTGAGCTGAGCTCTACCACCGGTGGCGGAGACGATGAACCGAACACGGGTTGACCCACGAACCCGCAACAACATGGCTGCAACCCCTCCAGGGTCGGGGTGATAGCCACTGCAAACCGGTGGAATCGCTGCGATCAACCGACCGTCACGCCTGGCGCGTTCCACCCGGTAAGGCGGTCATCCCGATGTCTCGGAGGAACGTCCAAAGGGCGGTCGAATATGCGGGCAAGTTGGCCATGAGGATCGAGTTGTGATTTCCGTGGGGGAAGACCACAAGGCGTTTTTCGGTGCCTCCGCCCCAGGCGTGGAGCCGTTCGGCATGGGTGGTGTCGAGGTGGCGGTCACCGGCTGCGTGAAGGACCAACTGGGGGCCAGTGTACCCGCCGAGTTTGGCCCGGTGGTCGAAGTGGGTCGCGATCTCCCGGTTGAGGGCCACTGCCCCGCAGCCGATCTCTTCCGCCTCGCGGTCGAGCGGCCAGAGGTCCGGGATCGCAGCGATCGCACTTTCGAGGATCAGGCCGCCGAGTCGCGGGAAGCGGTGGGCCAGTTCGATGGCGTACAGGCTCCCGAGCGATCGCCCGAACGCCACCACACGCTCCGGAGCCAACCCCAGAGCCTCGACGACTTTGGCGCCATCCCCGAGCATGGCGACCAGGGCGGCCTGCCCGTCCGACGCACCATACCCCCGATATTCCACGAAGCAGACGTTCACTCGCGCTTGCGTGAACAGATCGCCACAGAAGGCGTCGCTCTCGCTCGCCAGTTCCCCGTTTCCGTGGAAGTACACGACTGTCCCCGCACTGGGGAACGTCTGGCGGACATGACAGCCGAGCCGGGCGGTCCCGGTGTCGACGAGATGGGTCGGTACGGCCGTCGTAGAACGGGGGTAGAAGACCCGGCGACCGACTGCCGGATGGTCGAGTGGGGAGGGCGCGGGCTCCATTCGTCTGTCCTCGTGAGTTGTGCTGCCGGTATGATCCTACGGCGCGGGAGAGCAGGCAAACGATTCTGGTCCAGAAACCACCCGCGAGCGGGAGGTTTGTCGGAGCCAACACCCAACCCCGCTTCGAGTATCCTCATCCGATGAATCCGGTCCCCTCTCGACCCCGTCGCCTCCCTCGAATCATCCCGGTTCTGGACGTAATGAGTGGCCAGGTGGTCCGCGCGATCGGTGGCCGACGGAGTGAGTATCGACCCGTTCACAGCCAGCTCACCCAATCGACCCACCCCGCCGACATAGCGGAGGCCATGCTCCGAGCAGCCCAGGCAACCGAAGTGTATATCGCGGATCTGGATGTGATTACCCGCCGGGGGGCCATCTCGGAGCCGGTCGTCGAGTTGATCCACACCCTCACCTGTCGGGTGTGGGCCGATGTCGGGATTGGTGAGGGGGCGGATGGGTTGGACTTACCCGCCCTCCCCCGGATCTGCCCGGTGGTGGGTTTCGAGACCGCGAGAACATGGGAGGTTCTCCTCGAAACTCGACAGCGCAAGGGACTCGGTCCCGTTGCGCTGTCGATCGATTTGCGGGAGGGCGAACTGATTGGGAACTGGCGCGGTTGGGATCTGAGCGGCCCGAGAGATGTGATCGGACTGGCTCGCTGTGCCACCCGGCAAGGCGTCGGCACGTTGATCGTCCTCGACCTGGCGCGAGTCGGCACCGGGGATGGTTGTGGGACAGAGCCGCTTTTGCAATCGCTCCGCGATGAGTTCCCCGATGTGGATTTGATCGCGGGTGGTGGGGTGCGAACCTGGGACGATATCGATCACCTCGCGGATGCTGGGGCAGACGCGGTCCTGATCGCATCGGCCCTCCATGACGGGACAGTGATGGTTCCGCAATAGGGTGTGATCCCTCCGGTGCGACTGAATCCAGTGAAAACCACCACAGTTGACTGGTGAAGATCATGAGGTCGGTTGTCTGTACCTCGAAGAGGTTAAATAATCAAGCCCAGAGTCGCGTTTCGCGCACTCTGGGGAACTCGATTGCGCTTTTGACCCTGTACCGCGAAGCGGTTCGACAAGACAAACTCGTCTCATACGTCGCGTTTATCGTATTGAATTTTTTCAACAAGCGATAAACTTGTCTAACCGCTTCGCGGTAAAATGGTGGTATGGGCAACCGTGTACCCAGGGTGCGCGAAGCGCGACCCTGGGCTTTGTTGTTTAACCTCTTCGAGGTACAGACAACAACTGAGTTACATTCACACGGATATCACAAGCTTGTTCGCGAGATTTGGGCGCACTGGGGAGATCGCAACCCTATGACAACGCCAGCGACCGGAGTGCTTCGCCCGTCAATCGGTAGCCGGTCCACTCATCCATCGGCTTCGCGCCCATCGCCTTGTAAAAATTGATCGAGGGCTCGTTCCAGTTCAGGACCGACCACTCCAGACGACAGCAATCTCGCTCGATGGCCAGTTTCGCGATTGCCCGCAATAGAGCCTTGCCCAGTCCCTTCCCGCGGCAGGCTGGTTCGACGAACAGGTCTTCGAGGTAGATGCACGGCTTGCCTGCGAAGGTCGAATAGGTGTGGAAGAACAGGGCGAAGCCGACCACCGCCCCCGCGTCCTCCGCGAGCAACACCTCGGCATAGGGTCGGGAACTGAACAGGTGTGTGCGCAACCGCTCCTCGTCGAGGACGACCGCATGGGTCAGGCGTTCGTACTCGGCGAGGTCGCGGATCAGTTTGGCAATAACCGGCACATCGGCCGTGGAAGCGGGGCGGATCATAGTTCGGGTTTTCAGTTTTCAGTTTTCAGTTTTCAGTTTTCAGTTTTCAGTTTTCAGTTTAAAACTAATCTCATGGTTTACCGCTGTCATAGATTGGTCGCATTACCATAAAAACCGGATGTATAATCATGAATGCTGACTTGAAACTTCTTAAACTTGAAACGTGAAACTTAAGAAATTATTTTCTGGCCGCGAGGAATTCCAAAAGATCGGCCGCTTCTTGCGGGGTGAAGCCGCTCAGCAACCCGTCCGGCATGAGCGACAGTCGCGACGGCTGAACCGTCTCAACATCCCCGGCGGCGAGCGTGATCTCCTTGTTCTCGGCGTCGCGGAGGATCACCTGTTTGTCGTCCCTCTTTGTGAGAAGTCCGGTGAAGGTCCGGCCGTCGAAGGTCTTGACGAGGTACGAGGCGTACTGCGGCTCGACCCGCCGGGAGGGTTCCAGAATGCTTTCCAACAGTTCGGACTTGGTACGGGTCTTACCGATCGCGGACAAGTCCGTGCCCAGTGCCACCCCCTTCTCGCCCAGCTTGTGGCACTTGGTGCATTGCGAGGTCTGGGCGAAGAACAGCACCTCGCCCTTTTTCCCGTCACCCGTTCGTCCGAGGATACTCGATGGTCGCGGGTTGGATCCGAGTTTGCGGCCTTTCGGGTCGGGCGGGAGGTAGCCCTCGAAGAGATCTCGCACCGGCCCAGTTGGGAGCTTCTCCACAGTCGCGAGAATCTGGTCGCGATCAGGTCCTTTCAGATGTCCTTTCCCGAATGCACGGGCAAATGGTAACGCCGTATCGATCCGACCTCCGGCCATGTCGAATCCCGATGCGGTTCGGGGCAGATCCCCGGGTTGGCCGGGCGGTTTGCCGAGCGATCGAATCCAGGAATCGAGCAAATCCACTCCGAACGGGTCCGGGAACTCCGAACCCAGGTGCGGCATTCGACCGCGGCCAAACTTGGAGATGCGGTAGAACAGCACGCTCCGGTGCGGATCGCCCGGGGCGATAATGCGGGCATCCGGGATGCCAAAATCACCCTGCCTGGGTCTGGTATCCAGGATACCCGTTTCCTGGAGTGACTTCGATACGTCCATCTCGAAGACGACCTGCCCGCCACCACCCCCGAAGCGGTGGCAGTGGGCACAGTTCACATGCAGGTAAGCCCGGACCCGCTCCTCCAGTGTGTCGCCTCGCCCGGTGGGGTTGGCGAGGACTCGTTCCTTGGCCGCGGATGTTTCGTCAAACGGAGGGAGGGCCTTGTCTTTCTCTCCGACGCGCCGGAGATACCCGCGATTCGCCAGATCCACCAGTTGCGAATGCGAGCCTTTCTCGACGATCCGGGAGGTGTTCAACTGCCCCAGGTTGAAGGCCAGGGTGTATTCCGACCAGGCGCTGTGACATGTCATGCACTGAGTTCGACTGTGGAAGGTCCAGACCTGCTCGCGCTTTGAGTCGTCGGCGAACCAGGGTCGAGCGGTGTAGACCTTCTCGGCCCCCTCGGCCGGGACAAGATCGGCGTCGGTCTGATCGTCTCGCCAGGCGTACGAGTATCCGTGCCAGTCTTCCCCGTCATAGTGCAGGATTTGCGTTTCGATGCGGGACGAGTCTTTCCCACCGAGTCCGTGCGAAAGGGTTTTGACCAGCACTGCATCCCTGGGAAACTGCATCTTGAATTCGTGCCAGTTCACGAGACCCGGGAGCGGGCGGGGCTTCTCGAATACGGCAACGCTCGACACCCCGGGGAGGGCGAGGAGCCAGTCCGCAGTGGCCCCGTCTTGCCACTGTCTTGCGTTCGGTGTGAACCGGACGACACCCTCTGCTGGCTCGTGATCCTTTACCGACTTGAACAGCCCTGTCTCGCTCAACTTCGTCGGGAAACTCGCGTTCTTACTGGTCGCATCATTCCTCCCGAGCGTGTACATGTGCCCCGTATCATAATCGAGGAAGTACAGCTCGCCCGCATGGTCCTCACCGAAAGCCACCACCCGCGCGGTCGGCTTGACAATTTCGGGCATCTCCTTCAGCCGATCCCCCTCGAATCGGGCCGCCCAGATGCGGCGAGTCTCCCAGTCACCAAAGATGTACGCGCCCACCAGTTCCGGGAACTTTTTCCCGCGATAGACGTATCCGCCCGTGATACTCGCAGCGATCGTGTGCGGGAGTTCGATCATGGGCGGGCGGATCGGGGTGGGGCCGGGCTTCTGGGTCGGCTTGATCGGCTGGCGACCCTCGACGATACTCCACCCGTAATTCCCGCCCTTCTCGACTTTGTGGACCATCTCCCAGAGTTCCCACCCCACATCCCCGAGCCACAGATCGCCCGTCTGGCGATCGAAACCCATCCGCCACGGGTTGCGGAACCCGTAGGCCCAGATCTCCGGTTTGACCTCTTTCATCCCGACGAACGGATTGTCCTTCGGCACTGCGTAGTTCCGGCCGGCATCCTTGTGGTTCACATCGATCCGAAGGACCGACGAGAGGAGATCGGAGCAATCCTGGCCGGTGTTCCGAGGGTCGGGCGGGTTCGGATTGGCCGAATCCCCGGAGGAGATGTAGAGCATCCCGTCGGGTCCGAAGTGGAGGTCGCCGCCGTTGTGACCGCCCTGGAGGAAGGTGATCACAATCTCCTCACTCGCCGGGTCGATCCGGGGTGGGTCGGTGTTCGTGACGGTGAACCGCGACACCCGTGTCCCGTCGGGCAGGTTCGACACCTTCGGGTCTTTCGCCCGCAGGGTGTAGCACACGTAACAGGTTCGGTTTTGCGCAAATTTGGGATGAAAGACGAGGCCGTAAACAGCCTCGATCTCCTTCGCCCCCGGAGTTTTCTCGATGGTCCTGATCTCCTTGCGGAGATCGAAGAAGAGATCCGCCTTCGCGTCCAGCCGGTTCGCGAGGGAGTACAGGCGGCCGTCCTGTTCGCCGACGAACAGGCGGTCCGAGCCCGGAGCCCGGGTGACAAGCAGCGGGTGGTCGAACTTGACCCCCGGGAAAACACGGACCGCCTTGAACGGTGGGGGCGGATCGGGCGACCCGACGACCTTCGAGGTGGTCCAGGGCTTCCGGGCGGTTCCAGGCTCGGCGGTCTTTTTCGGCTCCTCGGCCCGCGAATCGGGCCACACCGACCAGGGCAGCAGAACGGCCACAAGGAGGAAGAACGCACGGGAGGGGAAAGACAGCATGGCGGACATTCCGACTGGAGGATGGACCACGCACAAACCGTCCAGTCTACGCGATGGAGAGACAGACGCAACCGGTCTTGACGTCAACCCGTTCCCGTTCCTGCCGGATGCAGATTTGAGCCCCGAAGGGGACGGCAGAAAATAGCCCAGGGCGTGAGCCCTGGTGGCCGCTCAGTCCAGGCGGAAACACACCCGAAACCCGAAGCGGTTGCGACGGTTCGCGGGCGCGCCCCTGATGCGAAACGCCACGCGGCAATCGGCTGGATCGCGGTGCCAGCCACCCCCACGCAAGACGCGACATTCGTTAGATTGTTTTGTCAATTGTAATGGATCAACTTGGTCATTTCCCATATATGGCCCGTACCAGTCCTGGCACCACTCCCAGACGTTCCCATGCATGTCGTGGAGCCCCCACGCATTCGCAGTGAGTTCTCCGACCTGGTGTGTCTCGAAGCCGGAATTGCCGTCATACCACCCCGCCTTCTTCAACGCTGCCTCGCCGTCTCCGGTATGGTAATCGGTTGTCGTTCCGGCCCGGCAGGCGTACTCCCACTCGGCTTCCGAGGGGAGGCTGACCGTCCCCCGTCCCTTCACGTGGGCGGTCAGCTTCTGACAGAACTCCTGGCAGTCCTCCCAGGACACACACTCCACGGGTCGGGTATCGCCCTTGAAGTGGGAAGGTGTCGTGCCGCTGATGGCCTTCCACTGGGCCTGTGTGACGGGGTGGATACCCATGAAAAACCCCTTTGTCAGCATCACCCGGTGAACTGGCTTCTCATTCTCGTGCCCATTCTCACTGCCCATCAGGAACGTGCCTGGCGGACACCAAGCGAACTCCATCTTCACCCCGCCAGGCAGGACCAGTTCGGTGCGGTCGGCTGCCTTGGGGGCAGATGACGCCACTACCGCGGGTGTATGAGGTGGGACCGGTAGGGCGATTGGCGGGGGAGGTGGCGACCCGACAATCACCGCCTTCTTCGATGTGCGAGACCGCCGGGGCGCAGTCTTGGGGGCTGGTGGCGCGGGCAGCGGAGTCGCGTCAAGGAGCCCGTTGAGCCCGCGGATCAGCGTATCCACATCGCGGTGGAAATCCGGATCACGGCGGATTTCGAGACCGTGCCGAAAGACGAGTGGCTGGAGGGAATCGGGCAGGTGGATGGGCTCGGGCATCGCCGCCTTCCCCACCAGCACCGGGATCACCGGGATGTCCCGCTTCAGCGCGGTCTCGATCTCCAGCCGGACGAAATCGTGCGGGTCGTCGAGTCGACGGGTGCCGGTTTTGGACGCGATGCTCAGCCAGGTCGGGCCGATCACCGCCAGCAGCACCTGACAGTCCTCGACCGCCTTGCGGATCACCTGGCGGAAGTCGGAACCGAACGGGATCACATCGACATCCCGGAAGAGGATCTGCTTGTCGAAGTGCGCGCGGAGGCGGTCGAAGATGCGGCCGGTGATATCGGCCGAGTCGTCGCGGCGGTACGAGATGAAAACCCGGGTCATGGGGCGACCATCACTCGGAACCGGGGCGGGTCACGGCGTCGAGGGAATTATAACGCCTGGGAATGCCGCGTGCAAAACCGGAGTTGGGCGTTGGCATAGGGAAAGCTACCCGGAGCGCGTGGCGTCTTCTCACCTCTGCACTTGTGGGGGAGGACGCCGCGAAGCAGGCGGGTGGGGGAGTGGAGCTGAGAGAATCGAGATGGGCGTAAGCGGTCGGGCTCGAAGCCTCGAAGAGGCGGCAGATAGTCGCCCAGGGCGTCAGCCCTGGGAGCCAAGCTATGCGGTGTAACGCCAGCCCTGTCCAGGGCTTACGCCCTGGGCTACNNGAGCCCGACCGGTTACACCCAATCGAGAAGGCTCACCCCCCACCCAACCCGACCTACTCTACAAGGGGGAGGTGAAAAAGTGGCGACACCAATAGGGGACATCTCGCTCCTTCTCATCGCTTTGGCCCCGCATGTCATTGAATCTTCAGGCCCCGGACCCAGGCGGCTTCCTTGGCGATCTCGTCCTCGGTCAGACCGCCGGGCCGGTGGATCTCGGCTTTCGCCATCCGACCGCTTGTCATGTCCAGGGCCATCACCTCGATCCGACCGTTTGCTGCGACTCCACAGCGGACCTGGACCGGTGACCCCTTCGGCAGATCCGGGGGAAGCCCATCAATCCAGCATTCCCCGACCGGGATACACGCCTCCGCCTGGTGCGCTTCCCCCTGGAGGATGCGCACACGCACTTTCGTCTGCCCGTCGCCCACCGTGTAATACACGCGGCTGACCGCCGCCGGGAGTTGCGTGTTCTTTGGGATCAGCTTGTTGTTCAGCCGGTCGTCGTTCTTCTTCACCTCCACCCCCAGGCCGTGGGCGTTCACGCTGATCTCGACCACATCGGCCAGCAGTTCCAAAGGTGGTCCTGCCCCACCCCGAATCTGGTCCTCCCGCTGGCGTACGATCCCCGCGTGGACTGCTGCCCCCCGGGCCACCACCTCGCTCACTGCCAGCGTTCGATCCGGTTCCTTACCGGTCAGTTCAGCCAACATCCGCCCCGTGGCTGGCATGTGGGTACTCCCACCCACCATCAGCACCCGGTCGACCTGATCCCAGGTCAAACCGGACTGGTTCAGCACTTGCAGAGCAGTCAACCGGGTGCGGATGAGTAAGTCTCGGGTCAGCCCCTCGAACTCGGTCCGGGTCAGAGGGAGGACGAGGCGGTTTCCCGCGTGAGTCACCGTCAGGGTGGTTTGCTCAACCTTGCTCAGGGTCCGCTTGGCGCGCTCGGCCGTGGCCTCGAGCGCTGCCAGCGATTGCGGATCGGCTCGCGGGTCGGCCCCATGCTGTTGGACAAACCGATCGGCTGCCCAGTTCACCAGCCGGTCGTCCCAGTCCTTTCCCCCGAGCCGAACATCACCCTCGATCGCCAGTACCTGGAACCGCTTCCGGGCAAGCCGGACGAGCGTCACGTCGAATGTCCCTCCACCGAGGTCGTACACCAGAACGGTCCGGGGGCCATCGGCTGGCGGAGCGAGCGCAACCAGCCCCTCCGGTCCGACCCCCGCGGCCTGCTGCATCGAATAGGCCAGCGCTGCGGCCGAGGGCTCATCCAGGATATCGAGAACTTCCAGACCGGCGATCCGACCGGCATCCATTGTCGCCTTGCGCCGGGTGTCGTCGAAGTAGGCCGGTACAGTGATTACGCACTGCTTGACCGGGCCAACGTGGGCCGCAGCGTCCTCGGCCAGTTTCCGCAAAATCACGGCCGACAGGGTCTCCGGCCGGTGTTTCTGCCCGGCGACGAGCCGCGCGTACTCGGGGAAGCCCATTCGCCTCTTGATCAGAGTGGCGACCCGGTCGGGCTGTTCCAGGGCGAGATCAAGAGCCGGTTGGCCGACGACCGCCCCCCCGTCTGGACTCAGGTAAATTGCCGACGGGGTGAGCATCTCCCCGTCCTGGTTGGGCAAGGTGGTAGGTCGTCCGCGGTCGTCCAGGGTGGCGACAGCGCAGAACGTGGTTCCCAGGTCGATTCCGATCAGCGACATGCGGGCTTGCCGAATACGGGCCGAGGGAGTGTGAAGGACAGCCCGGCCGGTGGGTCGGTGCCTGTCCTGTTAAATTGTAACCGGGAACGCCCGCGAATGTGAGTGGGCTGCTACCGTGTGGTACAAACCCGTCGCGGAGCGGTCTTGTGGTGAGGTCTTTTCCCCTCCTCCGGCCGCCCGAGTTTCGGGCGCGCTGGAGAGATCGCACCCCTCCTCAAGGGATAGGGTATTGGGCAGGCTCGCCGCCGAATGACTTTCCTGCAATAAGCGGTTTCCGCTGCTCACCCGATCAGACAATAATTGACCCCATGTCTATCTTCGGCCCACTCTTCCACTGCGAACTCACCCGGCTCGCCCGCCGCGGCCTTCAGCCGAAGCTGCGAGCGGGGTTCGCTTTCCTGCTGCTTGGGGCATTGTTCCTCACTTATCTCCAGTCGCTCCCTGGAGTCAGCCCGATCCGGATGGTGTTCGGGCTCGATGAAGCCATGCCGATGGCGGCGGCCGCGAAGTTTGGGGAGCGGTTCTTGACATCTTTCCTGGTCATCCAACTGATCGTTGTGGTGGTGGTGACCCCCGTGATGGCTGGCGGCGCGATCACCGACGAGAAGGAGCGAAAGACGCTCGACTTTCTCCTCGCCTCACCCCTGACAAACCGGGAGATTGTCCTCGGAAAGATGGCAGCACGGCTCGTGTTCGTTGGCGGGGTCGTGTTGACTGGCCTGCCAGTCCTCGCCCTCACCATGCTCTTTGGCGGTGTCGATTTGGGGCTACTCCTGTCCGGATATGCGATCACCCTGCTCACCATGCTCAGCCTCGGGACATTGAGCCTGTACCTCGCGGTCGTGTACGAGTCGCTTGTGGGAGTCTTGTGGCGATCGTATCTGGTGATCGTGTGGCTGACAGTTTGTGGGTTCTGTGGGGGGTGTCTCTTCTTCCCCGCCCTCATGTCCCCATTCTCCGCCCTGGTCTACATGCTGATTCGGGATAAAGCATTTTCCAGTTTGCCTACTGAACAAACAAGTATCATCTGTTCTTATACGGTTGTCCATGTGTTAGCAGCCGTGTGGTTTCTGTCGCTGGCGATCCAGCGAGTGCGACAGCAACAGGCCAAACAGCCGGTTAAGAGGCCACCTCCGGTGCCGGCCTACGCTTTCCCCCGAGACGACGACTTGCCCCCGGTTCAGTCGGCTCCGGTCCCCGATTTTGTGCGCACCCGCGTGCCCCATCTGGGCCGGAGGCGCTACGTTCCGCCCCTCCGGGATGGAAATGACCCTCTGGTCTGGAAGGAACGGTGGTTTGGTGTCCGGTCTGGGACGACCCTGGATGACTTGCCCGACCCCCCCGGCATGCTTGGGTGTGGAGCGTTCCTCGCGGCCTTCGTGGGGATATTCATCCTGGCCCTGGGATTTCTCGCCCCCGCTCACTCGGTTTCGATCTTGCTGCTCCCTGGGATGATGCTCGGTGTCGGGGTTCTCGCCGCCCGGTCGGTGGCGAGTGAACGGCAGAACCAGACGCTCGACTCTCTCCTGACCCTCCCGGGTGATCGCCGAGAGATCTTGCGTGCCAAAGCTCTGATTGCGATCCGTGGCGTGTGGCCCCTGGTTTATCTCCTGGCAGCCTATCTGTTCGTGGGGCTGATCACCATCAAGATCACTGTGACAAGTGTGATTCTGACCCCGGTGTTGATCGGCGGGTGGGTGGGGTGTGCCCTTGGCTTTGGCATGTGGCTATCGTGTCGGTGCCGGACCCCCGCTCGGGCCACCGGGCACGTCCTCGCGGCGATACTGGCTGCGTGCATCCTCCCGCCGCTGGTCACTCCTCTGGCCCAAGACTCGATGTCGGCTCGGCACTCGCAGAGCGCGGGCTGGGTGGATGCCCTGGTCACCGGGCTTGGCCCGGCGTCCGGAGCGTTGAACGCACTCGGCCCGCCCGATTCCCTTGAGGATCGAGACATTGTGATCCGCCCGATCCCAGCCGCCGGAGCGCTCTGCGGGGCGGTCCTGGCCGCGCTCACCGGGTTGGGCTTCTGGCGAGCTGCGGGCCGACGATTCGATGATACCAACAGTTAAATAGTTTATTCTTTAAACGACACTTCTCCCCCGACGCAACAACATCTCCCTGCTTCCCACGCTCAGCGTGGGAATCGGTCTTCCTCCCGCTCCGCGGGGTGGGCCAATACACTGAAGACGACATCTATCGTATCTTCGGTCAAGCGCCCGTTCCGTTCAGGCCAGGACGCGGAGCGTCGAAGACAGCATTCGCACGCAGAGCGTGCGAACGAGGGAAATCAAACTTTAAACTCTTTAAACTTTAAACTCTTTAAACTTTAAACTCTTTAAACTTTAAACTACTTCCCCGTCCATGCCGGGAGACGGCCGGGCGTCCACGGGGCGTCGAAGCCGTCGAGCATCTTCTCCAGGGCAGGCAGATCGGTCTCGGCCAGGTGTCGGAGTTTGGCCACCTCGGCCGCGAACTCCTTGCTGGCGATTGCGTACGACTCCTTTTGCGTCCCGGTCGGCTTTCCCAATGATCGGGCCGATGCCCCGCCCGCATAGCCCACCCGTTCGGAGATCGAGGTCGGCGTGTTCTCGTTACGCCCGCGGAGGACGGTGTCCCCCCGCAATGCCCGCAAGATGTCCCGGTTGGTCACGATCATCTCCCGCACCCGGGTCTTTGCCGCCTCGTCCGCTTTTGGGGCCACATCGAGCGCCCGACGGACCTGCTCCAACCGGGTTGCCAGCTCGCCCGCCACCCCTGCTGCCCCGGTGACCGCCCGCTGGAGTTTGAGCGTCTGCCGGTGGAAGGCCACCATCTCCTTCACCTCGGCCGGGGTCGCTGCGATTTGCGGGTCCAGGACGACATTGAACTCGACCGGCCCAGCCAGCGGCGACACTTTCCCTTCCACTCGCTGGAACAGTCGGGCGGTGTACTTGCCAGGAGCGACGACCGGTCCGGACGAGCCGCGGCCAAAATCGTCCTCGTCATCATCTGCCGGACCGCCCCGCTCCACCGGGCGGGGGAGGGTGGCGGCCGGATCACGCAGATCCCAGTGGACCCGGTGCATCCCCTCGCCAGTTGGCCCTGTGATTGTCCGGACCACAGTTCCGTCGGCATCCGAGACGACCACGAACACGCTTGGGGCTTCCTCCTCGGCCTCGGACCGTAGCTCCTCTGGCGTCGGGTATGGGGCTGGCTTGCCTGACTTCGCGGCCTCCTTCTCGGCGTCCTTGCGTTTCTGTTTGCGAGTCTTGAGCCCGTCTTTGAGGGAATAGGTCAGCGCGGCCCCGAACCCCGGGTTGTCGGCTGCATAAAAGGACGCACCCTGGAACGACTTCCCAGCCCCGCCGTAGGGGACCGATGGGACGAACAAGACCGCGTCACGGGCCGGGAACAGGTTGGCACCAGTCGCCGGGGTCTTGAGTCGCCGGAGTGGTGAGTAATCATCGATCACGTAGATGCCGCGCCCGAACGTGCCAATCACGAGGTCATCCATTTTTCGCTGGATGCACAGATCCTTCACCTGGATCGTCGGCAGCCCGTTCTTGATCCGTTGCCACTTTCTCCCGCCATCCAGGGTGACGAATAGCCCGAACTCGGTTCCGCAGAAGAGCAGGTTGGGGTCGACATGGTCTTCGGCCAGCGAATACACCGTGCCCCGGGCCGGGAGATCTCCGGTGATGCTCGCCCAGGTCTGCCCAGCATCGGTACTTTTGAGCAAATACGGAGCGAAATCCGCGTTCTTGTGGTTGTCGAACGCAGCGAAGACGGTGGCCGGGTCGTGCTGGGAGGCCACCAGTTTGCTCACGTACGTCTTTGCTGGCACCACGGGAAATTTCTCGACTTTCCGCCAGGTCGTGCCGCCATCGTCGGTCACCTGGATCAAGCCGTCGTCCGTCCCGACATACAGTCGGCCTTCTTTCTTCGGCGACTCGGCGAGGGCCACACAGTTCCCATAGAAACTCGTGGACACGTGCTTGGACACCGCATCTGGCCCCCACAACTTGCCCATCACCGGGAGCGTGTCCCGGTCGAGTTGGCGGGTCAGATCGCCGCTGACCGCTTTCCAGGAGTCGCCTCGATCGTCCGAGCGGAACAGCTTGTTCGCGGCGAAGTACACCCGCTTCGGGTTGTGTGGGGAAATGACGAGAGGTGAGTCCCAGTTCCACCGCAGCGGGGGCGCACTCGGGCCGGGCTGGGGCTGGATTTGGACCCGTTGCCCGGTTCGCCGATCGTAACGACAGAGCCCGCCATACTGGAACTCCCCATACACGATGTTCGGGTCTGTGGGGTCAACCTTGCAGTGGAATCCATCGCCTCCCTGGACGACAAACCAGTCGGCATTGGTGATCCCGTTCGTTGATCGTGATCGAGCCGGTCCACCCAGGGTGAAGTTGTCCTGGGTGCCGCCATAGACGTGATAGAACGGCCCGCTCTCGTCGCAGGCCACATCGTAGAACTGGGTGACCGGGAGGTTCGGCTTGAAGTGCCAGTTGGCTGCGCGGTCGAAGCTCTCGTAAATCCCACCATCGCACCCGACGAGGTAGTAGTTCGGATCCTTCGGGTCGACCCAGATGGTGTGGTTGTCGACGTGCTTCCACCGCTCGCCGAGGGAGGCGAGGGTCTTCCCACCATCGTCCGACACCTGGATCAGCACGCTCATCACGTAGACCCGATCCTTGTTGACGGGATCGACACTCAGGTGAGCGTAATACTGGGCCTGCTGATCGAACGGGTTTCGCTTCTCCCAGCTCACCCCGCCATCGGTGCTGCGGAAGATCCCGCCCAGCTTGTCCGGAGCCTCGACGATCGCATACATCGTGTCGGGGGCAGTGGGAGCGACTGCCAGCCCGATCCGACCGAGTTCCCCCGCGGGCAGGCCGGCAGTGAGTTTTTTCCACGTTTTCCCGCCGTCGGTGCTCCGGTGGATCGCACTGCCCGGACCGCCGTTGATGAGCGTCCAGACGTGCCGCCGTCGCTGGTAGGTAGCCGCGAGGAGAACCTCCGGGTTCCGTGGGTCGAGGACGACATCGGTCACCCCGGTGTTCTCATCAGCCGTGAGGATCTGGCTCCACGTCTTTCCGCCGTCGGTCGTTTTGTACAGTCCGCGGTCGCCGCCAGGACCCCAGAGAGGCCCCTGGGCCGCCACGTACACGGTGTCGGAGTTGCGTGGGTCAATCAGGATCTTGCCGATATGCTCGGACGCCTTGAGACCCACGTTCACCCACGACCGCCCGCCGTCTGTGCTCTTGTAGACACCATCACCGTAGGCCACACTCCGCTGGCTGTTATTCTCTCCTGTCCCAACCCAGACGATATTCGGATTCTTCGTATCCAATGTCACATATCCGATGGAGAACGACCCCTCACTATCGAAGACTGGGGTCCAGGTGGTGCCGGCGTTGGTTGTCTTCCACACTCCGCCAGAGGCGACGGCAACGAAGTAGTGCGACCGGTCGGTCGGGTGCATTGCGAATCCCACCACCCGGCCAGCCGTCACCGCCGGGCCAACAAGCCGAGGTTTCAGAGCCGCGATCGGGGACGATTTCTCGTCCTTCTTATCGACCTTCGCTAATTCGGGCGGCTGGGTCGGTGTCGCAGCGAGCGTCAGGATCAGCAGCGGAACCGGGAACATTCGCGACCTCGGCGATAATACAGGTGATCTGGGTAAACGACGTAGGCCAGAGAATAGGATAGACAATCGAGAGCGGCCCCGCCAATCGGATTCGCCATCGTGGCGTCGAGTCGGGCCTTGGAACGCGATGCGTGGATGCTGCCCCCGGACATGACCAGAATCCTGTTACAGTCAGTCGCAGATCAATAAGTCGAGAATTGGATGGAGGAGAGGATTTCAAGGATCGCAGACGATGCGGGCTTTCCCGACTCGTGATTCGTGTCGGGAGATGGTCCGGGCAACTCATCCATGAACCCAATCGGAGTGTCGCATCTACGGGGATAATATCGAACGCAAACACGGGAGTGCGAGGCTTCTGCTGAGCTGCATCACCCACACGTTCGGCAGGAGCTTCGCACTCTAATTATACCGATGCTTGCTTATGGAATAAGATCGGCTGAGTGAAATCGTGTATCAGGGCAGAATAAGAGGGATGAGGACGCGCCAGCCGCAGCCAGTGCCGTCTCCCTGCAAGAAGATCAGGTGGGCGTGGTGGGATTCGAACCCACACGGCGGTTGCCCGCCTGCGGATTTTAAGTCCGCTGTGTCTGCCATTCCACCACACGCCCGGTAGGTCGTGGGCATGATGGCAGGTTCAGGCCGGATCGACAAGAGCCGATCCGGATCACTGTCAGTGGAGACCCAGTCACTTGAGCAGGTTCACCAATCGCTGGACGTGAGCGGCTCCGAGCCTGCTGACCAGCCCGCGAACGGCTTCGAGGTCTTCGAGTTGGACACTCCCGCCCCCACCGGGGCGCCGCCCACGAGGGGCTCCAACCGTGCCGTTGCTCAGTCCCCCGCTTTTTCGCTTCATGTTCGATTTGTAGTTCGAGATGATGGATTTTGGCAGATCTTGGTGATAGGTGGTGAGGATGTGTTGCCGGATCGCCTCGGGCTTGGCGTCCGCTCCCAGTGCTGATAGAGCGGCCTTCACCATCGCCACCTTTGTTTCGCCACCCCCAATTGCCTCTGGTTGCTCGGTCTTCTCGGCCCGCGCGACCCTCGTTCTGCCCATTGCAACCCCCAGTGTCAAGCATCCGGTGTGTGACTCATCAATATCATCAGATGTAGCGTAACACCAGATGGATGAGAAGGCAAAGAGTGATATTTTCCCCAATTAGCGCCGTGATGAGATGTCATATCCGACCGCAGGCTCGGTTCATCCTCCGACCCGACCGGGCCTGAGGGCCTCGACTTCGGGCAAGTCTTTGAGGGTGTTGAGCCCGAATGCCTGGAGGAATTTCTTGGTTGTCCCGTAGAGCTGAGGGCGACCGAGTGAGTCGTGCCGGCCAGTGATTCGCACTAAACCCTTTTCCATTAATTGCCGGATCATCTCTCCACAGGCTACGCCGCGAACTGTCTCCACCTCCGCACGCATCACTGGCTGCTTGTACGCGATCACGGCCAGAGTCTCCATCCCTGCGCCGGTGAGTCGAAGGTCGTGCCCGGTCCGCTTCAGCCGGGCAAGCCACGGATGGTAGACAGGTCGGGTGAGGAGTTGGAACCCGCCCGCAATCTCCTCGACCTGGAACGCCGACCCGTCGGCATCATACAGATCACGCAGCCGATCAACTGACCGTCGAGCCTCGGCTGCGTCCGCCAGTCCGGCCGCATCCGCCAGTCGTCGCGCGGCCAGGGGCTCATCGGCGATCAAGAGAACCGCTTCCAGGCGGGCGAGTTTCGGGTCGCGGCCGTGGGGATCTGCCGGAGCGGCATCTGCGGATGGCCCCCAGACGCGGATCCCGCCTGGTCGTGGGGTGTTCCCGGGTCGTCGAGTGGGTGGGCGGAGGGTGGCCGGGCCAAATCGCGGTCGGAGGTGATTCACGGAATCCTCCTGGTGGCATCTGAACGGGTGGTTCGGTACACTTTCCCAACACCACCTGACTCGACGCAGGTAGCGTATGCTGCGGCGATAGGCTGTGGAAGGCGAGTGCTGGGCGGTCTAGTGGTTGGAACCGAACCCCCCAACCCCCTTCCCTAAAAAGGAAGGGGGAGATGAGGCAGAACCTAACCCCCCCCACCCCCTTCCCTAAAAAGGAAGGGGGAGCCAAGCATGGGAGGTCTGAGCCCCTTGGGGAAGGGGTTGGGGAGGGGTTCCGCCCAGGCCGGATGCTGTCTTTGGAAGGCAGGTTGCTGTGCCCGAATTCTGGTCCGAATACCTCCCATACCCGTGGAGCCTTGTCGCCGGTGCGATTACCGCCGCGGCTCTCCTGTTCGGCTTCATCGGGGCGTCCGCGTTTGTGGCGATCTGGGCCGAGCGGAAGGTGTCCGGTCGAATCCAGGACCGGCTCGGCCCGACCCGGGTTGGGCCATTCGGTTTGCTCCAGTCGCTGGCCGATGGAATCAAGCTGCTGTCGAAGGAGGACCATGCTCCGACCGGGGCCGACCGATTCCTCTTTCGGTTCTCCCCGTATCTGGCGTTTTGCGCGAGTTTCTGCGGGTTCCTGGCGCTGCCGTTCGGAAGCGGACTGGTTGCCCGGGAACTGAATGTCGCGGTTTTCTTCATGTTGGCGGTGCTGTCGAGTGAGGTGTTTGGGGTGGTTCTGGCTGGCTATGCCTCCGCCAGTAAGTGGTCACTCTTCGGCGGGGTTCGCGAGGCCGCGCAGGTGGTCAGCTATGAGGTTCCCCGGGCAATGTGTGTGGTCGTCCCGGTGTGTGTGACTGGGACGCTGGATCTTAATATCATCGGCCATCAACAGGTCGGTTGGTTCTGGAACTGGAACCTGTTCCACGACCCGTTCACGTTCGCTGCGTTCTTTGTGTTCTACGTCACCGCCACGGCGAGTTGCAAACGGGCTCCATTTGATCTGGCCGAGGCCGAGAGCGAACTGGTCGCTGGATTCCACACCGAATACAGCGGATTCCGGTGGTCGATCTTCTTCCTCGCCGAGTACGGCAGCATGTTCGCGGTTGCCGGGTTGGCTTCACTCCTCTTTTTGGGCGGATGGCATACGGGGTTGCTGCCATTCGAGCCAACCGTGCAATGGGGATTCTGGCCCGGGACGGTGGTGAATGTGGCCGCGTTCGTGGGGAAGTGCTGGGTGCTGGTGTTGGTGATGATCTGGATGCGGTGGTCGCTGCCGCGGTTGCGGATCGATCAAGTGATGATGACCTGTCTCCAGTACTTCCTGCCGATCAGTTGCGTGCTCCTGCTGGGCGTGTGCGTGTGGCTGCTTGTCGTCCCACCGGGGCTCGCGGAGGGAACCCGGTACCTTCTCGGGTTTGGATCGGCAGCAATCATCCTGGTGGTGGGAGCGAGCCTCTTCAGGGGATCAAACGACTCCCCTGGTGGCGGCCTTCCCGGCGCCTGGCTCGGGAAGCCGACCCCACTCACTGCTGCGAAACGGTAGGGCTTACCCGTAGCGAATCCGGCCCGGCGGGACGATAATGAATGCATCATGACCGACACCAACATCTTCCTATCAACCCGACCGGCATACCCGTGGTCGGTCTACCCGCTCGGCCTCCCGGCCCTTGCGGTCGTTGCGGTCGTCCTCGTCCTGCTCACCTTGTGGACGTACCTGAGTCACCCTCAGGCGACCCGCAAGCGGGTCTTCACTGTCCTCGTCCTGCGGTTGCTCGCTCTGCTCGTCGCTTTGCTCACCGCCGTCCGCCCGAGTGTTGGGATTCAGGAGGACCCGAAAATCCCGTCCGTCCTGCTCATTGGGGTCGACCTGTCCGAGAGCATGACTGTACGGGACGAGGTGAACAACCAGGCCCGAATCGATGCCGTTCGAAAGGTTCTTGAGAAAGCCCAGCCGATACTCGATGAACTGGCCGCGGACCAGAATGTGACTGTCGTGATGTACCCGTTCGGCCCGACCGATTTCAGCCCCGATGCCGTCCGGTTCGACCCGAAGGCCCCCGCTGACGGTAAGCGGTCGGACTACGGCGTGTATCTGAGTCGGACGTATGAGCGGTGGCAGGGCGAACGGTTCATGCGTGGGCACCTCCTGATTGGTGATGGAGTGGACAACGGGACGGCGTTCTCGGCCATTGCGGAGGCTGGCCGTTGGGGCAAGCGGGGGTGCCCGATAACCACCTTCACCGTCGGAACGGACAACGTCAAAGGGACCGCTCGCGACATCGCCGTGGTCGCCCTGAGTTGCGATCCGTCCCCGGTGCCGATCAAGACGGATGTGACCATCACCGCCCGGGTTCACGCTTACGGATTGGCCGGGAGTAAAGTGCTGGCGAGAGTGTTTTTCAACGATAAGGAGGAGAGAACCGAAGAGGTCACGCTGACCAAAGAGAAGGATAACGAGGTCAAGATCACCACCAAAGCACCGGACAAATATGGGGAAGTCAAGGTCCGGCTTCAGATCGGGCGGGACGCGGGGGACGGCAAGCTGGAACCCCTTCCTGGGGAGGTATCCGGACTGAACAACGAGTCGGAAACGTACCTGACGGTGACCAAGGAGGGGGTCCGCATCCTGATCATCGACCGTCAGCGGCACGAGGAGACCTTTATCAAGCGATCACTCGCAGCCGAGAAACGGTTCGATGTGAACGAGGTGATCCGCCAGACGACTCTACCCGCGACCCGGGAGGAACGGCAATTCCTGGACCTGGATAACCAGGCATACGACGTGATTATCATTGGCAATATTTCATACGATCAACTTGTCTCCGCTGATCCGACTCTGCCCGCGAAGATCATCGACCGGGTGACTAACAAGGGGATGGGATTAATGTTCCTCGGTGGGGAGGCAGCCTATACGAACTACCCCCCCTCCAGCGGCCCTGCCGACCCATCGTTGACGTTCACGAACCTGCTCCCGATCCAACCGTTCCCCGGCCAGATCATCGAGAACGTGAACCCGACCACCCGACAACCGGTGAAAACCTACCAGACCGTGCCCACCGCGAAAGGGATCGACGGGCATGTGATGACGGTGGATCGAGATCCGGATCAGGCCAGGGCGCTTTGGGATCGGCTCAACGCAGCGCGCCGTCCACGGGCCAGGATCAGCGGCTTGAATCGGTTCACCCCAAAGGGAAGCGCGATCGTCTACGCCCGAGCGACCAATACCGATCTGGTTGTCCCCGCCGGGAGCCCGGAAGCCGATGACCCGAAGATCGGCGGCGACCCCCTTCTGGTCGGGCAACAACTCGGTGGGACGGGGAGCAACGGTCGGGTGCTGGCATTTGCTGCGTATGACACCATCCTGTGGTTGTCTCACGGACAGCCGAAGACGAACGAAGGAGTGGAGATCTTCAACCGGTTCTGGAAGCAGTGCGTTCTCTGGTTGGCCCATCAGGAAGAGGAGGAGGGACAGGTGTACGTCCGGCCGGAATTCCGACGGCTCCCGATCGGCGGGGACCAGACGATCCGGGTCGGGCTGAAAGCCCCGTCTGGGGGTGACGACCCGACGGCCGAGTTGGAGGTGAAACTCCTCCCACCGGGCAAGTCCGGGCCGGAGGACGAGGAGAAAGCCCCGCGGCTGTCGGGGATGGTACCAGATCCTAAGGGGGGAAGAAAGGTGCGATTCAACCCTCCCGTTGCCGGGGAATATACCGCGGTGGTGACTTCTCCAATGAAGGACAAGGACGGCAAACCAGTGATCGGACCGGACGGGAAGCCCCAGAAATACCGCGGAACAGCCCGATTCCTGGCGTTTCCGGAGGTGTCCGATGAAATGCTGAACGTGGCCGCGGATCACAAATTTTTGGAGAAACTGGCAGGAGCGAGTGGAGGGAAAGCCCTCCGACTGGAAGACCTGCCCGGTTTCCTCCGGGAGCTCAAGACCCAGCCTCTCGACACGATCAAGCCGAAACCCCGCTACCTGCCGGACTGGCGGCGAAACCATTCAAAGGGGTTCCTCCCCGCCTGGTTGGCCCTCTTCACGGCCCTCCTCGGGCTCGAATGGGGTCTGCGGCGGATGTGGGGGATGGTGTGAGCGTTCTCGGATAAGTGGAAATCTCCCCGGTTCCCAGGGTTTCGCCGGAAGACCGGCTCCACCCTGGGCTATTTTCCGCAGCCCCATTCGGGGCTCCAATCCCCATCACCTGCTGCCCATGACGGTGGTCGATTTCCTTCGGCCGGTCGCCTCATGGGATCGCAGTCGCGAAGAATCTCGGTCCCACCTGGATCAACTCACTCGACCCATCGACCGGGTGGGTGGTTGCTCGTCTCCGTGCGGCGTTCTAGGGTTGGGCAGACGCGCCGAATCCCTACCGGAACCCGGACCATGCCCCTCGCCTTCGGGTTGCTTGTCGCTGCGACCCTCTCCGACTTGCCGGTTCCGGACTTTGAACTCCACGACACACGGGGGGCAACGGTCCGACTCGCATCGCCCACCGCTCAGCCGGTCGTGATCGTGTTTCTCGGCGTCGATTGCCCACTCGCGAACCTGTACTCCCAGCGGCTGACAGAACTCGCCAGTCGGTTCCCCCCACACGTCGTACGATTCCTCGCGGTCAACTCCAATGACCACGACGACATCCCATCAATGGCCGCGTTCGTCCGCGACCATGCGATGCCGTTCCCGTACCTGAAGGATCCGGACGGGCGAGTCGCTGGCTTACTTGGAGCCAGCCGAACGCCCGAGGCGTTTCTCCTCGACGCAGGTCGGCGGGTACGGTATCGCGGGAGGATCGACGACCAATACACCCCCGGCGGTCGGAACCGGGTCGAGCCAACCCGACACGACTTGGCCGAAGCACTCGCGGAGGTCGTTGCTGGTCGGGCGGTGTCGGTTCCGGTCACCCCGTCTGCGGGGTGTCTCATCAGTCGGTCCCGTGTACCGGCCCCGAGCCCGCGCGTGACCTACTCACGTGACATCGCCCCCATCCTCACACGCCATTGCCTGCCGTGCCACCGGCCCGGGGATGTCGGCCCCTTCCCGCTGATCTTATTCGCCGACGCTCGCGACCGGGCCGGGACGATTGTCGAAGTCATCGAGAACGGGACGATGCCACCGTGGCACGCCGCCCCCGGTTTCGGAAAGTTCCGCAACGAGCGACGGCTGACCGCACCCCAGAAAGGGCTAATCGCCGAATGGGTCCGGCTCGGGTGTCCGGAAGGGGAGTCAGGACCAACGAAGGCACTGGCCCAGTCGACCGGATGGGGGATTGGGACACCGGATGCCGTCTACTCGTTGCCCGTGACCTTCTCCGTCCCCGCGAGTGGGACGGTCGAGTATCAACATTTCTTCGTTGACCCGGGGTTCACGAGCGATGTCTGGGTGGCCGCTGCCGAGGTCCGGCCGGGGAACCGACGAGTTGTCCACCACTGTAACGTCTACCTGCGGCCGCCGGATGCCGGCGAGGGCGACGAGGTATTCGAGGCGGGGAGCCTTGGCTCCTTCAATCTGGCGGGTTTCACTCCCGGAACCGCCCCGCTTCAACTCCGCGACGGGATGGCCAAGCGGATTCCAGCGGGATGGAAGTTTCACTTTGTCATTCATTACGCTCCGATCGGCACCCCGCAGACGGACCGAACCGAACTCGGGCTTCGCTTCCTCGATCCGGCCCAGGTCCGGAAAGAGGTGGCGAGCAAGGTGCTGCTCGATCCCAATCTGGTGATCCCGCCCCGGGCGGCCAACCACAAGGTGGAGCAAACCTGGACCGCCGACCGGGACTACTTGCTGCTGTCGATGTTCCCGCACATGCACCTGCGAGGGAAGTCATTCCGGTACACCGCCGAGTATCCAGACGGGGCGACCGAGGTGTTACTCGATGTCCCAGGGTACGACTTCAACTGGCAGCACCGGTACGAACTCGATGAGGCAAGGCGACTCCCGGCCGGGACGGTTCTCCGGTGTACGGCGGTCTACGACAACTCGACCGCGAATCCGTCTAACCCCAACCCGGACGCAACCGTGAAGTCAGGAGCCCAGAGTACCGACGAGATGTTCAACGGGTACTTCGACATCTCTCTGGCCGACCAGGACATCCAGGCCGAGCTGGCAGCGGCCAACCAGAATCGAACCCGGTCGGTGGTGATGCTCGCCGGAGCGTGTACTCTCACGGGATTGTGGGGGCTGTGGCTCCGGCGGGGCCGACGGTCATCCCGCCCCATTGCCGGCTTAACGGAACCGGCAGGCGTTCCCGGCCCCGCCTCGTAAACTGGCCCGAGTGGCGTTCCCCGATATCGGGACGGTTACAGGGCGGTGACCGTCGATTGGGCAGCGGGGCTGGTTGGCGGCTGGTCAAAGTTGGTGACCTTGCGTAGCCGGGCCGCCACAGAGGGCGGCCCCTACAAATCACGATGTAGGGGCCGCCCTCTGTGGCGGCCCGGCTTTGCGGAACAGTCCCGTTTAACGGGATCGGGCAAGGCATGGCCCACTCGACGATCACAACCTAGTTACGGCCCGTATTGATGCGATTCGTTCCAAATCAACCGATATCGTTTGATCGAGAGAACCCACACGCCACACTTCGGGCGAGTGAGCCATCATGCCCCCCACACTGAGAGGTCGGCTGGCCCCGTCTCCCACCGGCGCGCAGCATGTCGGGAATGCCCGAACGTACCTCATCGCCTGGCTCGCAGCCCGGTCGAAGGGGGCCGGTGTTATCCTCCGCATGGAGGATATCGATTCCCCCCGGATCAAGCCTGCCGCTGCCGAACAGGCAATCGATGACCTCCGCTGGCTCGGGCTCGACTGGGACGGCGACCCCATCGTCCAGACGACCCGATTGGCGCGGTACGAGGCCGTGCTCGACCGATTGAAGCGTCAAGATCTCGTCTACCCCTGCATCTGCACCCGATCAGACATCGCAGCAGCGGCCAGCGCACCGCACGCCGAGCACGAAGGCCCGAACTACCCCGGCACCTGTGCCCACCGGTCCGTGGCCGACGCTGGCACCCTGGCGGCAATGGGGCGGCCGTTCGCGTGGCGATTCCGAGCCAATGAATCACCGCCGTTCGTGGACGAGTTCTGTGGCGACGTCTGGGTTGATCGTGCCCAGAGTGGGGGCGACTTCGTGGTCTGGAAGTCGGCGGGCTCTCCGGCCTATCAGTTGGCAGTGGTGGTGGACGACGCCGAAATGGGGGTCACTGAAGTGATTCGCGGCGACGACCTGATCCCCTCCACCCCGCGGCAAATCCTGCTGTACCAGTCGCTGGGGTGGACGCCACCGCGATTCGCTCACGTTCCGCTGGTGGTCGGTGAGGATGGCCGCAGACTGGCGAAACGCCACGGCGATACCCGGCTGGCCGCGCTGCGGGACGCGGGTGTGAAAGCGGAATCGCTGATCGGATTGCTCGCATGGTCGTGCGGTTGGCTGGAGAAGCCGGAGCCGATCACCCCGACGGAATTGATTCCGCTCTATCGATTGGAAGCGATCCCTCACCGGCCATGTATGCTGACGCCGGCTCTGTTGCGGGGGATCGGCTATTCGTGAGAGGCCGGAACCGAATCAGGGTTCGTGGTGAGGGACTGCGTGGTGCCCCAAAACCGCCTCCTTTGAATGTCGTCGCATTTTCTGCCCAGACTGGGTGACGAGGGCTCCACCTCTTCCGTCAACCGCCCTTCAAGCCCTTCATCGCAAGGTCGAAGATGCCGTCGATATAGGCCTCGGACAGCGCCTCTATGCCGATTTGCAGGCGGTAGTACATCGGCGCGTACAGGAGGTCGATGACCGTCTCGGGATCGACGTCGGACCGCAACTCCCCGCCGCGGACGGCGTCCCGGATGACGTCGGTGCCCAGCTTCCGCCGGGGCAGCGTCCACCGCTTCTGAAACTCCGTCGCGAGTTCCGGGTCGAACTGGGCCTCCCCCAGCAACGCCTTGACGAGGCCACCGTCCTTGCCCCGGAACGCCTTCGCCATCGCGCGCATCTGGAGCCGGACCCGATCCATCGCCTTCTCCGCCGGCGGGAAGAGCGTCCCCGACCCAACCCGGTCCATGAAGCCGTCCATAACCACGGCCGCCTTGTTCGGCCACCGCCGGTAGATCGTCGTCTTGGCTACGCCCGTCTTTGCGGCAATGGACTCGATGCTGACCGCGCGGAATCCGGCCTCGAACACCAGCTCGATCGCCGTATCCAGAATCAACCGGTGGACCCGCGCGCCCCTCGGTCGTCCAGGCTTTGCGTTTTGTGTCACGGTCGTTTCCTTCCACTGTCCCGCGGGAAAGTACGGAACCCATCTTGAAGGATAACGCTACGTAGCGTATCTTTCCAGTGAAAGGTCGAAACGCTACGCAGCGTATTGATAAGCATGGGGCCGGTGAACGTGGGCAGACCGCCGGCCAGCCACACGAGGGGAAACGACCATGTCCGCTCTGAAGAACAAGACCGCGCTCGTGACCGGTGCCTCGCGGGGGATCGGCCGGGCGGCCGCCCGGGCACTTGCGGCCGCCGGGGCACGCATCATAGTTCACTACGGCCAAGCCGCGGTCGAGGCTGAATCACTTGTCGCCGAAATCCGCACCGATGGGGGCCAAGCCGACGCGGTCGCCGCCGACCTCGCCGCCCCGGACGGAGCGCACACGCTCGCGGCCAGGGTTCGTGAACTGGTCGGTCGGCTCGATGTGGTGGTGGCCAACGCGGGGATCTCCAAGGCCGCCACGATCGAGGACACGACCGTCGCCGACTTCGACCGGCTGTTCGCGGTCAACGTCCGCGCTCCGTTCTTCCTCGTCCAGCAGTTACTCCCACTGCTTGGCGACGGGGCGAGCGTGATCTTCGTCTCCTCCGTTCTCGCGCGGGCGGTGGCCGGAAATCTTCCGGCCTACGCGGCGACGAAGGGCGCGATCGACACGATGGTCAAACACTTCGCGGCAGCACTGGGTGGACGCGGCATCCGCGTGAACGCCGTGGCCCCGGGCGTGATCGAGACCGACATGTCGCACTTCGCCCACACGGACGAGGGCCGGAAGTACACCCTCGGCATGCAGGCGATCCAGCGCATCGGTCAGCCAGACGATGTCGCCGACGCGGTAACCTTCCTGGCCTCGGACGCGGCCCGATGGGTCACCGGCGACACCCTCCGGGTCGATGGCGGCACGAAACTCTAACCTGACCAACCTCCTTCCTTGAACCTGTGATGATCCCAATGACCGCCAAGCTCTTTACTCCCGCCCGGATCGGCCCGTACACGCTGTCGCACCGCGTGGTCATGGCTCCGCTCACCCGGTCGCGATCGCAACAACCCGGCGACATCCCGGGAGACCTGATGCTTGAGTATTACGCGCAGCGCGCTTCGGACGGCGGCCTCATCATCTCCGAGGCCACCCCGATCTCGATCACCGCCCGCGGGTGGTTCGGGGCACCGGGGCTTTACTCGGACGAGCAGGTCGACGGGTGGAAGCGGATCACCGCTGCCGTCCACGCGAAGGGTGGCCGGATGTTCTCGCAGCTCTGGCACACCGGGCGGTCGTCGCACTTCGAGATGACGGGTGGACCGGAGCCAGTCTCGGCGTCCGTGAATCCCGGGTACTGGCAGGACAAGTCGAACGTCGTCTCCACGCCCTCCGGGTGGACGCGGCCCTCGCCACACCGCGCCCTCGATACCTCCGAGATCCCCGGCATTGTCGAGGACTACCGCCTGGCCGCCGCCCGAGCCCGGGAGGCGGGGTTCGACGGGGTCGAGCTTCACGGCGGCAACGGCTACCTACCCGACCAGTTCCTCCAGGACGGCAGCAACCGGCGGACGGACGAGTACGGCGGTTCGATCGAGAACCGATCGCGGTTCCTGCTGGATGTCGTCGGGGCGATGGTCTCGGTCTGGGGCGGCGACCGGGTGGCGGTGCGGCTCGCGCCGAGTGGGAGCTGGAACGGGATGTCGGACAGCGACCCGCGGGCGCTGTTTGGGTATGTGGCGGGGCAGTTGAACCGCTTCGGGCTCGCGTACCTGCACCTCATCGAGCCGCGGGTCAAAGGAAACATCGTCATCGCGGAGGGGCAAGGGCCGGTCGCAGCCCACGAACTCCGGAAGATCTTTACCGGCACCCTTGTCGCGGCGGGCGGGTTTGAGCCGGACACCGCCGAGGCCGTCGTCGAGAGTGGCGACGCGGATCTGGTCGCGTTCGGTCGGCACTTCATCGCCAACCCCGACCTGCCGGTGCGGATCAAGCAGGGGCTGCCGCTCAACCGGTACGACCGGGACACGTTCTACACGTTCGACGCGCGCGGCTACACCGATTACCCGTTCTACTCCCCGACGGCCTAAAGCCGCCCGATGACCGCAGGGCGTGGGGCCGAATGCCAACAACAAGTCGTTTCCCCGACGCCCAGATGCCAAAACAGATATGCCGCTCCCTTACTGCTGTGATCCCTTCCCTCCCACGGTCACCCGGGCGACCGCCCCCGCAGCGTCGACCGTCAGGGCCGCGCCGGGCATCCCCCTGGCGAGTTCCCGGAGGAGCCCGATGGCGGCGGGGTCTGCGATCCGCTCCAGCACTTCGACCGCTCGCTCGGCCCGGATACGATCGGCCGACTCGATTCGGTTCAGGGCCACCGCCGCTCGCCGGGCAATCTCCGGGTTCGTGGATCGGGTCTCCTCTCGCAGCCGAGGGCTGGCTGCGTCCCCGATGGTGATCAGAGTCTGGGTCGTGGCCTCCCGGTCCTTGAAGTCCGCTCCTCCCAGACGGGCCACGAGTTGGTCCAACTCGGCCGCCGCGACCGATTTCACGGGCTGGAGTCGTTCTCGCAGGAGCGCCACCGCAGAGGCGGGGTGAGCGGTCATCTCGAGCATGGCGACATCCGCCTTCTCGGCCGAACCCTCGCTGATCGCAGTCCACCAGCCGGCCACTCGCGCGGGGTCGGCTGGCTCGGCACCCTTCCGGGCCGTTCGGCCGACCACGTCCCAGACCAGCGCCGACCCATCCGGGCCAGCGGACACCAGACCGGCCCCGTCCGGGGTGAACACGAGTTGTTGAACCGGGTAGCTATCGCCTGGCAACTTCCGCCGAACCTGCCCTGATCGGACCTCGATCAGATAGACATCGGCGGTGCTCTCCACTCCGGACCAGGCGACCGTCTTCCCGTCCGGGGCGAACGCCAGCACGTCGCGGAGTTCGTACCGGGCAGCCGAATTCTGGTAGAACACTTCGGGCAATTTGACTCGCTTCTCTTCTCGCCCCGTTCGGGCGTCCAGAATGACGACCCCTTCTTCCTGATCCGAGTAGGCGAACCATCGGCCGTCCGTGGATGCGGCGACCGAGCCGATTTCGTAGGGGGTATCGCCCTTCACCCAGGCCGATTTCCGAGTGCTCCTTCCCCGGTGTTCGGCCACCCGCTTCCCATCCGAAGACCAGACGATCACCTCGCGGCCCAGGTAGCTGGCGATACTCATCTGGCCGTCTGGGCGTACCGCGATCTGCTCTAACTTTAGACCGTCGGTCCGAGCCAACTCGCGAATTGTCTTGCCAGAGGCAGGGTCAATCACCCGGATCACATCCCCGCCGGGGTCGTCCCGGCCGCCTGCCACAAGTTGTTTCCCGTCGGCGGTCAGAGCCAGACCGATCAACGATTTGGTACACACCGGGAACTGTCGGACGGTCTTCCCGGTCCGGACATCCAGGATTCGCACCAATCCGCCCGGATCGACAGCAAACAACGTCGCGCCATCGGGTGATGCGATCAGGTGTTCGGCGGGGTCGGCTGCAAACCGAGCTAACTCCTGGCCGTCAGCCGGATTCCAGACCCGCAAGGTCCGATCCCGACCGACCGTGTAAGCCGATTTCCCACCCGGACTGAACGCCACAGCCGTGATCGCTGCCGAGTGCCCGGGCAGGTCGGTCAGGAGTTTCCCGGTTGCGGTATCCCAGAACGCAATCGAGGTGGTGGGCCAGCCATCAGACTCGGTGACGATTGTTCTCCCGTCCGGAGAGACAAGGCGGGTGGGGCTGTGGCCGATGGCCGCGACGGAGAACGTCTTCCGCTTCGTACCGGTGGCCGCGTCCCACACTGTCACGGTTCCCACTCGGTGGCCAGTGACCAACGTCGTCCCATCTGCGGACAGGGCTGTGCAACTCGCTGGCTCCGGTAGGTCGGTTGACCAGAGTTTCTTCCCGGTCTCCAGGTTCCAACACTGCACTACGGAGCGGTTCGCCACGAATAGCTCACGCTTATCCGGAGCGTGGAGGATGAACATCGCCGGGCAGTCAAACGTGTGAACCACTTTCCCGGCGGCGAGGTCCCACACCCGGACTCGGTGCTGCACCGTCGTGGGAGATGCTCCCTCAAAATACCAGCGGCCGTCCGAGGGTCCGGTCAGCGGACCGTACTCGACAAGGTTGGCGATGTTGTCGAACTCGTCTAGCGCCCGGCCGTCCGGGATGGACACTCGTCGGACCTTCTGCTGATCTCCACTATACCCGTTCCAGGTCACCAGAGACTTGCCGTCGGGGGCGAAGGCACCATTCGTTCCAGGGATGAAGAGGAGGCGGCGGCCGGACGCGACCTCGAAGACCCCGACAAGGTTATTATCCGTGCGGCCATCCACCCCGTTGCCGACTGCGAGAAGGGTGCCGTCTCGGGAGAACTCGCACGTCAGGATTGAAAAGAACTTGCCGCTCTCCAGCCACCGGACCAACTTACCGGTGGCGGTCTCCCAGATCCCGCACCGGCCCTCCCAGAGGGCTGCCGCCAGAAGCTTCCCATCCGGGCTGAACCCAATTGTCGAGCCGATGATCTCCTTTCGCTCTGGGACATCGGTGGCCCGGATGCGGGCCAGCGGTCGGCCGGTCGGGACTTCGTACAACTGGAGCCCGCCGTCAGCCCTCTCCCGGACAACGGCTTTTCCGTCAGGCGAGAACTGGCACCGACGCCCGCGGAGCCATCCTGTTCCGAGTCGGGCCGTTGCACCATCGGGGAGGGGGTCGGCGACCCGGGACGCGACATTCGGAAGGGGTGGGGCGACAGGCGGCCCTGCTGTCGCCTTCTGGGCGGCGGGCCTGGCCGGGTCGTCCCCCGCGACCAGCAACAGCGTGCCGACCGCCACACCAATGACTGCCAACCCCGCGACCACAACCCGCGACCATGATCGGGAGAGTGAACCGGCCGCTATCCCCAGGACTCCCGGTCCGTTGACGGGAATCCTGGCGGCGACCTGTTTGCTCGCTCCCCGCAGGAGTGGGCCGGGGACGGCCGCGGTGAGTCCCTCGCTTCCGAGAACCGCCGTTGCCAGTCCCACGGCCCCAACTCCCCGACGGACCATCCGGACGCGGAGGAGTTCCCGACCCCGGTCGAGCCTCCGCTTGAGGGTGCTGACCGAGAGCCCCAGGAGCCGGGCCGCATCCTCATGCGTTCGGGCTTCGAGATAGCACAGCACAAGCGGCCCGCGCAGCGCTGCTGACAGGGCATTCAACTCCTCATCCAGGAGTTGCCGCACTTCCCGCCAACTTGCTTCGGCCAGCGGATCATCATTGGATGCCAGTTCCGGGCCGGGTTCCCGAGCCGGGGCTCCACGGCTCCGAGACTTGCGGGCGGCGTTCAAAGCGGTGCGGTGCAACCACCCGGGGAGACAACCGGGGTCGCGGATGGACTGGGCATGTCCGGCCAGGGCGAGGAAGGTGTTCTGGAAAGCATCGTCGGCATCCGGAGTTGGCCCAAGAACGCGACGGCACACCCCGTAGACCATCGGCCCGTACCGATCGATCAGTTCGGCGAACGAGTCCAGATCTCCAGCGGCGAACTGCCGAAGAGTGGTGGCCGGGTCCGCGCTGGACAGGCGGCCAGCGCGGAAGAGGGTCTGGAAGATGGAGCGTGGCATGTGATGTCCCGAGCGGCCCGGTGTTCAGTTCCTCCCTGATTGATCCCCCCGGCCGGTCCGGTAGCTCATCTTTTTCTGGATTCCCCCGAATCCCGGAACTGGTTCGGCCTCATCACAAACCCAATCGGTCTATCTCATTTCGTGAGCAATCATCAGTATAACGGGAGGGCGAGGCCACNNGCCTCGCCCTCCCGTTATACTGATCTCATCCCCTTGAACTAAGATAGATTCAACGGGGTTATGTATCAGTTCCTCACACGGTAAGTGACAAGTACACAGCCGCTCTTGAAGGTCTTGCACGCAAGGAGTTCCAGGTCGATCTGGCGGCTCATCGGGTGGAACAGCGGGATACCGGAGCCGAGCAGCACGGGGTGGATGTTGAAGCCGATCTCGTCGATCAGGCCCGCCTCAAAGAGCGACTTTGCCAGCTCGCCACCACCCATCAGACAGATGTCCTTGCCATCCTGCTTCTTCAACTCCCGGACAAACTCCGCGGCATCTTCTGAAATGATGGTGGCGCTCCCGTCGGGGCCTTGCTTGAGAGTCTGCGAGAATACGTAGGTCGTGATACCCGGGTAGCTGCCGCCTCCCTGCCCACTCCTGAGCGCCACCTCGTAAGTCTTGCGTCCCATCAACACAGTATCGATGGTCTTCCAGAAGTCGGCCATCACGCCAGCCACTTCCTCGCTCCAGAGCAGCCAATCGACGCTGTGGTCCGCGCGGGCGAGATAGTTGTCCAGGCTGTTGGCACCGCCGAATGTGACCTTTCGCATGTTCTATCCTCTCGATCACTCTGCGATCCCGCCATCGGCCAGACCCTTGAAGGCAGCCGGCTCATGTCCTCGGGTCGGAGCACGACAGGCCGTCAGTCGCGTCGCTGGAGTTCAGCAGTGTTTGTTGGGCCAACGACCAATACGATTGAAAATCCAGGTTGCCACACCCAGCACGGCGCCGAGTAATCCGATCCCGATAACCCCAAATAACAACCCCAAAGCGAACACACCAATCTGGTCAAGCCACGACAACTCGATCCCTTGAGCTGAGAGTTTGGTAGCCACCTTCAAGTAGGCTACCAATCCGGTGCCAGCCACCACGACGATGATGGCGAGCGAGTCCCATTTGTGGTCGTATGTCCCCATCCCTGTTTTGCTCCACCACCTGACGACCAAAGCGATCTGCCTGCGGGGAAGAGGCTGCGAAGAACTTCTGAGAGACGACTGGCACCGACGCATAGGTCGAGTGGGTGGACGCGGAGGGGATAGAGGCTCGTAAATGGGCCTTCGGATGATACCCCTGGGCACACCCTCACAGACATCCGAGGCTGACCGGTGCTGCGCAAACGCAACAAGCCCGAGTCCCGGATTTCCCAGGACTCGGGCTCATTCTACACCCCATTCTCACAGGGTGGATAGTAGCTGATCCAAACCCTACCTCTTTCCCTCACTACTGGACCAACTTTTTCACCTCGTCGGCCAGAAGGTTGATCTGGCCGTTCTTGTTGACCACTTTCCCGTCCTTGGCGACGACAAAGATGTGCGGGACGACGTTGATCCCGTACGCGCTGGCCAGCGGGCTCCCGTCCTGCCCACCCTTCATGTGCAAGTGGGTGCCCGGGAGTTGAAGTGCCGCGATCGACTGGGCTGCAAGTTTCGGATCATCATCCAGGCAGATCGTCACCACCTCCAATCCCTTCGGACCGTATGTGGAGACGAGATCCTTCAGTTTTTTGGCGTCCTCACCCAGGAGAGTGCTCCAACTCGCCCAGTAGTACACGACCACGACCTTCCCCGCGACCTGGCCGGGTGTGAATGTCTGGCCGGTGGCCAGGATCGTACCCTGGAGGTCGAACGGCTTGCCCTCGCTATCCAGACGCTTGATCGCTCCCGCTGCCTTCGCAGCGCTGGGGTGTTGAGGGTATGTCTTGGCCAGGTGAGCGTACCACTCCTTCGCCTTCGGTTCCCCATCCTTGAGGGCCTCGTTGGCGATGGCCAGCCGGAATACCGCGTCGCCGGTGTCCTCGGCTGTCGGGTACGTCTTGACGAACTCTTCCAGCCCCACCCGCCACTTTTCCTGAACAGTCTCGAAGTCCTTGCCCCCGGTCACTGCTGCACTGGCGATTCCGTGATCAGCGGCGAGCAGTCGGAAGGCTGCATAGGCTCCGAGCGGGTTCTGCGGAACCTTGACCAGCGACTCCTTTAACTGCTTGAGCCGCTGGTGGGCGGGGTTATCCGCTTTCCCTGACTCGGCGGCGGCTGCCAGACTGTCGACCAGCATTCTCACCCAGTCGGCCTGCTTCTCGGGAGGAAGCTTCTGGACGATCTGTTCAAGAATCGCAGCCCGCTTCCCGTAGTACTCGCCCAAAGCCGGCTGAACGGGCGGGTTCGGGGCGTTCTTGTCCAGGGTGTCGAGTTGCTTGACCAGATCTTCGGTGTCCTTGGTGATGACCGGGCCGGCAACCTCACCCGGTCCGCTCGTCGGTCCACCTGGCCCAGCGGCAGGCCCCTCGATCACCTTCCATGCACCGCCCACCATCAACAGTTCGCCAGTTTGGAGGAAGTGGGTCTTCCCTTTATCCTCGATCAGGATCGTCCCGTTCTTGTGGACCACATGGTCGGCCCTCCCGCCAAAGGCGTCGGCCGGAGTGGTCTGAGGAACCCCGAGTTCGAGGTGAATCCATTTCGCTTCGGGCGACAGGTTCAGTGCAGCCACAGCGTCAGAAAGCCGCTTTCCAGCCCCCGCCGTCTTCTCCTTGATCCGGGCTGTCTCGGCCGGCGAGAGTCCCAGCGCTTCGAGGTTCTCCCTGGTAGCAAGGAGGGCATCGAGCCGCTTGGAATCCCGCGTGATGACCGCCTGAAGGAGTTCCTGGCTGACCTCCTCCGGGGAAATCACCACCCATTCGTCGATTTTCCCGTCTCGGTCGCGGTCAAGCCCCCACTTCCCGCCATTCTGACCGAGCCATCGGAACTGATACGGCTCGTTCGGGGCTGGCGGATACACCTCCCGATAGACCTCCTGGCCGTTGGCGTAGAACGCCACGATATTGAACTGCTTGTTGTCGTAGCTAATGAACTGGCGGACCGGCTTGTTTTCCGGATCCCGCAGGACATATCCGATATTCGAGCCGGGGGCCTTCGTGTTGGGAATCGCATCCACCCGGTACTTCCCGATTTGATCCGGGCTCGGAGTGGCAACCATCACACCCGGCTGGCGGGGCTTTGCCTCGAATGCCTTGTCCACCGAAAGGGCCGGGAGTTGGGCACGGGCCGAAAGCCCAAACCCGGCCCAGAGCGTTAGCGCGGCCAGCACCCGCATCGTGAACCGCGAGCTTGCCATCCGTGGTCTCCTCCTCGCAGCGCGGCGGTCCAAGGCCGATGGCCTTCCCGAACGCGCGGAATAACAGTCACAACCGTTTTCGGCAGACTGCGGGGTTCGGGTTGATTCTTGATGGGGGAAAAATTGGGGCAGCTTCAACTCGTTGGTGTGCAGGGTAACACTATCGCTCAGATGAAATGGCCCGCTGATGACACACCTGATTGGCCCGCTGATGACGCAGACTACGACGCAGATGAAATCCAGATAAAACCAAATGGAGTTTGATCAATATTTTATCTGCGTTCGTAGATCTGCGTCATCTGCGGGCCATTGTCTTGGCTCTGATGCCACGAGGTCGTCAGAAATCTTCGATCTCGCCGTTGGGCTGGATCCTGGCCTCAAAGAACTTGTCGAGGGTGGCCTTGCTGGCGTCACCTGTCTTGAGCCCCTGCTCGAAAAAGTGGATCCGCTGGCGGGAGGTTCCGTGAGTAAACTTCTCCGGGTGGACGAACCCCCCGGATCGTTTCTGGAGTTTGTCGTCCCCGATTGCGTTCGCGGAGGTGATCGCCGCTTTCACGTCTCCGGGTTCGATGACGTGGAATTTCTCCTCCGCGTCGTGAGCCCACACTCCGGCCAGGTAGTCGGCCATGAGTTCCAGCCGCACCGAGTACTGTTTCTCGTCCCGCTTCCCTCGGTGCTCGTCGACCCGCGATGAGTACCCGAGCAGGTTCTGGACGTGATGCCCGACCTCGTGAGCAATCACATACGCCTGAGAAAATGCCGCTTTCGAGCCACCCAGACGTTGCTCTAACTCATCGAAGAAAGTCGGGTCAAGGTACACGTGTTTGTCGGCCGGGCAGTAGAATGGGCCAACGGCCGAGGGGGCGGTCCCACATCCGGTCCGGACTTCGTCGGTGAACAACCGCAATTTTGGTGGTGACCACGCCACCTTGTACTCCCGGTGGTGCTTCTCGAACTGGACCTGCCAGACCTTTTCGAGAGTCCCGAGCACTTTCTCTGCGAAGACTTTCGTCTTCTCGTCCGGTGGGGCGTTGTTAACAGCGGGTCTTGGTTGCCCACCTCCGAAGTCGACCCCGAAGATGAGCCCGAGGATGAGAAGCACCACACCACCCGCGCCACCGATGGCGAGCTTGCTGCCCATCCCACGCTGGTCCTCGACGTTGTCACTCTCAGGTGCGTCGTCAAGTCTCATTGATGTTAGCCTCTATTACAGTTTGCAGTTTGCAGCTTACAGCTTACAGTTTAAAGACAGTTCTCATTATTCAAGAGTTAGGTTCAAGATTTAGGGTCTTCTACTTTAAACTTTAAACTTTAAACTTTAAACTTATACTTACCACCGCCACGCGACCCCGAACTGGATTCCGTTCACCAACAGGTCAGTCTGCTTGAACGTTGGTTGGGGACGGTTCAGCCCGGACGAGGCGACACCGGCCGGGGGGTTTGGGACGAGGGTGACATCGACCACCCGATCGATCTGATCGCCAGGGCGGACCACGTTCGACCAGTACAGAATGTTGTATCCGGCGTAGAGCCTTACGTTAGGGGTGACCCAGTACCCGAAGTTGATCGTTGCCTCGGGGACCACGCTGAACTGATCTCGGGTGAAGTGGCCCAGATTCGGCCCGGTCGCCAGGAGCCCACCGGTGAACACGTCCGGTGTGGTCATTCCTGGCCGCAGACGCATTTGCGACCCTTCGATATCGACGGATTCATGGGTGTCTCCCAGCGCCAGCGACCCTCGCACATCGACCGACCACCGCCCCCAGTTTCGCTCGGCCGCAAGCCCGAGTTGCCCACCGTTGAACGAATTGCGGGTATTGAACTTATCCTGCACCGTGACCTGTGTGCCGGCGGGGTCGTTCGTATTCCCTGGCAGAGCGGTGATCGATTCGGTGATCTGGAGCGACTCGTCGAGCCCGAGAAACCGATACCCGGCAAAGACCTCTGCCCGGAAATCGCAGGTCTGGCAGAGGGCGTGCCGAAGGTTGAGATCAAACCCCCAAAGGGCACTCGATGAGTCCACCCGGAGCGTCCCCGAGGCAAAGTTTGGGAGGGCCACGATCTCGCCGAATTCGGAGTTAAAGTTCGGAGCGAAGAACGGGCGGGTGATTGTTGGGAAGGTGCCAGAGTTGACTGCGGTGGAGGTTGCCTGTCGGCCGAGGCCGAAAAAGCTTCCGTCGATTCCACACGTCCCACAATCGTCGAACCAGGCCCCGGCCCGTAGTCGGATTCCCTGTCGGAATGGGTCGCCAAGTGATCCCGGGCCAATGAGCGTCTGTGTCCCCGAACTGCCCAGGAACCCAAGTCCGCCGTTGGTGGATGTGGTCGCCAGGACCGGGATGTGTTGCGGGTTCAACCACCACATCAGGTATTCGGCCTGGACGAAATACCGATTCGGGACCGAGTTCCCGGTCGTCTGCGCTGGGGCTCCCAGACCCGGAAAACAACTCTGGAGTAAGTCGGTGAGTCGTGGGTAGTCGCTCGAAATCCGGATCGGTTCGGACCCGAATGTCCCGTGGCTTCCCGGCACGGGAACCCCGAGTGGAACCATCAATGAGGGCGGGGCGACCGGAAGTTCTTGGTCGCCCGGCGGCCCCGAATGCCCAAGTGGGGTGGGGGTCGCCTCGCGCATTCCTCCCTCCGCAGCCGATGGCCTCTGCGGGTCGACGGGGCGGGGGGCTGGGAGCGGAGTGGCTGGCCGTGGTGTGGGTGGCGGCATCTCGGGCGGCACATCGCTGGTCGAGATCGCACCGATTCGAGGACCGACGCCCTGAAGCGGCAGCGGTTTGGTCTCGGCGGGCGGAACTGTAGGAATTGGGAATGGTCGGGGGACTGGCTGCCAGTCCCCCGGCACGGCCACCCGCGCAGGCTGGGGTTGCACCAACGGTCCGGGATCGCTAACAGGCTGCGGAATCGTCGGAGCGGAGGGGACGCTGACCGGCTCGGAGATGGCTGGAGTGGAAATACCGCGATCCGGGACCGCCGGAATTTCCGGCAGAGGTCCGATTGCCGAGGTGCCAGGAACCGCCCGCGGACCCAGGAGCGGGAAGTCTGCCGCGTCGGCCCCGCGCACCGGGCTGACCCACCCCGGGGATGCGTTTGCCGAGGGACCAACCGGTTCAACGGAGGGCACCAACGGTGAGACTGAGGGGACAATCGCCGGGCTGATGTCCCCGGCGGCCGGTGCTGATCGTGGCGACGACGACTTGCGGGCAGGGAGCCAGAGGGTATCGCTATCGCCCGAGCTGGATGCAGCCCACTCCCCGGTTCGCATGCCAGCAGGTAGCAGGGCGGGCACAACAGCCGGGGCTGTGCGACCGACCTGCGGCGGATCGTCGGCTGCGTGGGCCGAACCCGCAAACAGGGCCAGACCGAGCCCGACCGCCTTCGCCCGGGACCGTTTCATGCCGGCTCCTCCGACCGCATTGCACGGAATGCAGCGGTCTCATGTGACTTCACGAGGATATGTCGGCGGATAGACGGTGTAACCCGCAAACTTTCTCCGAGTGATACATCCGGAAGAGTTGCGGGACCGAAATCCGCGTTACCCTAACCCCGCCGGCTGCGCTGCCGACCGGGCCGTCTCCGTGGTTGACATCAACCAGGAGGTCTGAAATGCGTGCGTCGACTGGGCAGACCCTTTCGCCCCTCGGAGGGAGAGCGGGATGAGAGGCATGAGATGTTACCGAATCTGGTTCGTCTGGGGTGTGCTGATACTCCTGACGACCACCACCCCAGCCTGGGGTTTTTACTGGGTCGGTTGGCCGGGCAGCCAATTGTCTCCACCACCGTCGTTGGTCCCCCCGACCACCGTCGGGAGCGCGAAGCTCCCCGCGGATACCCAACCGACCCCACTGGCGAATTTGCCGAACACGCCGAATGGGGGTTTGCCAGTCCAGGGACCACCCACACCGGACCAATCGTCGTCCGCACCGGGGGGGCCAGGCCTGACACCCTCACCGGAACGATTCCCGGAACCGGCGACGGGGCTGATCGGATTGATCGGGCTCGGAGCGGTGGCCATCGGCCGACGCATCCAGCGAGCGGTGCGGTGAAGACCAGCGCGAACGAGACGCCGGAGTCTGATCCGAGAGATCAGACGGAATCGGGGAAGTAGGTTGCCACTTTTTGCCGCAGGAAGGCAAGGGATTCGGCCATCTCATCCATTCCGTTCATGCCATCTTCGATGCTCACCCAGCCGCGGTATCCGTGGGCAGCCAGGATGCGGAAGATCGCATCGTAGTCGTTAAGCCCCTTCCCGGTGACACCGTGTCGGAGGTTGGGCGAGTAGCCGATGGTGCCATCGGTCTGCCGCAACTCGTCGAGAGTGGCCCCCGCCGCGAGATAGCGGTCGCTGGCATGCATGCTCACCACCCGGTCCGCCACTGCCTGAAGCACATCGATCGGATCGTCCCCGGCGACAATTGCGTTGGAGGGGTCGTACTGGACTCCGAAATGCGTTCGATCCGGGATCGCGTTGACGAGGTCGAGGAACACATCTTTCTTCTGGGCGAACTCGGGGTACTTCCAGAAGCTGTCCTTGTAGTGGTTCTCCAGCCCCAGCACGATGTCGTGCTCGTGAGCGACGGCGAGAACCTGGTGGATGCACGCAACGACCCACTCCAGACCCTGTTCCCGGCTCACACCGGGGTAGCGCTGGCCGCTGAGTACCCGGCAAACGGCTCGGGGACCGCCAAGTCGACGGGTGACCCGGATCATCTCCGCCTCCTTCTCGACCGCCCGCTTGCGGCCATCCGGATCGGGGTTGGTGAAGTCGGGCGAGCAGCACAGCATGGGCATGACGAACCCGGCGGCGTCGATCGCCTCGCCGACCGAATCGAGGTAGCCCGGTTCGAGGCTGATGAAGAACCCCTCGAACATCTCCAGCCCGTCGGCATCAAGGGCCTTGGCCATCTCGATCCAGTCGAACACCGACATCGTTCGCTCCCCGGCGATCTTCTCCAGATAGCACTTCGGGAACGCAGAAAGTTTCAGCGGCATGGGAGGTCCGGGGGAATCGGGAGAGGGGGACAGTGGCCGTCGTGGACATGCTATTCGGACGGGGTGGAGGTGACACGGCCTTTGGCGTACGAGGGCACGGACCTGAGCATGTCAGGGACGAATGTAATGCCCACGCCCACCAGTTAGGGCTACTCCGAGGTCAGGCTTGTGATATCAGACGAATGGCCGATATAATCAATGCAAGTAAAAACATTGCGCCAACAAAGGTGAATGGTGCATTTAGTGTCAATATCTTTTCTTTACGAGAGCCAAACCGCATCTCATACTCTTGATTGTACCCTGTAACCGGCCGACAGTCTTCGTCGAAAAATTTCGACTCCATCTTGGCTGCGGCCTTGAAAAAGGACTCCGTTGCCCTGTAATAACCCATGTGAAATCGGTAGAGAAGCCCAGTAAAAAAAAGACCAGAAATGGGAACAAATATCTCAATGTGCTGCGATTTGTGTAAGACCGCCAGAGCCCAAGCGCCGAGCAGCACAATCCCTTGAGCGACTGAGGCCAACCTTACCTGAAGACTTGCATTAGAGTAATGACGGAAGGTATTGCAGGCCTCTGTGTACGCTTTTAAAGGATCGATTACAGGATCGATATTATCTGGCATTGTCTCTAAACCCATGCCGTTGAATGAGTTAGCTTGGCTACCCGGCCATCTGATGAGCGATGACCTCTCCAGAAAGCGTGCGTGCCGCCGAGCGTTCTGGCCCAATTCCAGCAGTGCAACTCACCCCGCCACCAATCTCCGAATCGAGTTCCGGGGTGCGGGGAACGCGACACACTACGCGAACAGCTCGCTCACCGACTCCCCCTTGTCGAGGATCTCGACTGGTCGGCCGTCGGGGGTGTAGAGCGGCTTGTGGGGATCGATCCCGAGCGAATCGAGGATCGTGTACGCCACGTCCGCCGGGCCGACTGGCCGCTGGGTGACGTAGGCTCCGTGCTTGTCCGTCTTCCCGAGCACGAATCCGGGCTTCACTCCGGCCCCGGCAAACAGCAGCGAGCCCGCCGGTCCCCAGTGATCGCGGCCAGCGTCCTTGTTGATCTTTGGCGTACGCCCAAACTCCCCCATCACCACCAGGAGCGTATCCTCGAATGTCCCTCGGTTCGACATGTCCTCGACCAGCGCTGATAGCCCGCGATCGAACTCGGGCAGCTTCTTATCCAGGCTCTCGAACACCTTCGCGTGATGGTCCCACCCGCCGTAATTGACTGTCACGAATCGGACCCCGGCCTCCACCAACCGACGAGCCAGGAGCATCGATTGTCCGGCTGTGTTTCGGCCGTAGCGGTCACGGACTTTCTCGGCTTCCTGATCAATCGCGAAGGCCCGACGAGCCTCGGTCGAGAGCACCATCTGACGGGCGCGTGAGTGAAACTCGTCGTAGGTCGCGATCTGGTCGTTCCCCTCGACCCGCCGAGCCAGTCCGTCGACCGCCTGAAGCAGCGTGTCGCGTCGGCCGACCTGTTGCGGGCTCATCGCGTCCGCGGCCAGATCCTGGACCTTATACCCGGCCTGGTTCGGGTCGCCAGCCTTGAAGGATTCAAATCGTCCGCCAAGAAACGCGCTCTTTCCAAGTTCCCAGGTGAACGAAGGGTTCCGGGGAACAGCCACATAAGGCGGGAGGGTGCCGCTGAATCCGGTCTCGTGAGCAACCACGGCCCCGACTGCCGGGAAGTCGCCGAACGGAGTGCCGAATCGCCCGGATAGAACCCAGTTCGTTGCGGTCTCGTGGTGGTCGTTGTTGTGAGCGCCGGATCGGACGAGGGCGATCTTGTCCATCACCCGGGCCATCAGCGGTAACTTCTCACCCACCTGCAACCCCGGAACGACAGTCGAGATCGGCCGGTACTTCCCCCGGATATCGTCCGGGGCGTCGGGCTTCAGGTCGAAACTGTCGTGGTGCGACAGTCCACCTCCGAGGTACACCAGGATGACCGACTTTGCACGAGCACCTGTTCCCGGTGTTCGGGCCGCCGCTGAAGCCGTTGACTCCGCCCGCAGGAGTGCGGGCAAGCCGATCGCTCCCAAGCCGCCGGCCCGGAGGAAGTCACGGCGCGTCGCTCCGTTGCACTGTCGGGATTGGCGGGTGTTGAACACGACGTCGAGCATGGCAGCCTCTCAATGACGATCGTTGCAATGGAGGAGCGAATGATGTTGCCCACGGCTGGCGGGCGTACCGACTCCTTCGGCGAGTCGGACGGGCAGTCTTGCGCTTCAGTCGCCAGCAGGTCAATCCCCCGGGTTCGCCAGCCATCGCAGTCGGAAGAATCTGTTCAGGTCACCGAAACGGCACCACCGGGGGCGGGGTCAGGCAGGGGGCGGGAGAAAATCGACCAGGGGATGGGGTGGGGAGGGGGGGGGGGGGGGGGGNNATTTCCGGACGTCTCCCTCAGTCCTGGTAGCGGGCTTTCCCGAACCCGAGGATGGGGTAGAACACCGGTCCCAGGATGGCGAGCCCAAGCCCGAACGCCTCGCTGCGTCCAAACCGCCGGGCGACTTCCATGTTCACCAGGATCGCAGCGATAATCTGGACTCCCGGGATCAGAACAAGAATGAACCACAGCAGACTGAGCCGGGCCACCCCAACAACCAGGACATAAATATTGTATCCCGGGACCACTGCGGCCCAGGCCGGTTGGCCAGCCTTTGGGAACATCCGCCACCAGCCAATGACCGCCGCCGGAACGGTGACCGCCAGCCACACCAGCAGGTACGGGAGTAACTCGCCCATCAATCCCACTCTCCGCGGCGACATCCGCCGTGCCGCGGAATCGTATCCGGAAGCAGGCACTCGATCAACACAACCGTCGGGGATTCCTGGATACCAGCCGCAGGCTCATTTCATGAGTCGTCATCGGTCCAACGGGAGGGCGAGGCTCCTGCCGAGCGTGAGGGTGGTACGGCTCGGCAGGAGCCTCGCCCTCCCTCGTGTGCGTCCGATCGTCCTCCCGTCGATGCAATAACCTGAACGGCTACGTGTATCAGTAGTTGAACAGGAAATCCTTACTGTTCAACAGTGCCCAGAACAGGTCGCGGAACAATTCGTCACGCGACGTGTCTTTGAGCATCCCTTTCACTTTCGCTCGGTCCTGGGCGGTCGGTAACCGCGACAGGGTCCGCAGAAACAGTTCCTCCAGCACCCGATCATCGTCCTTCTCAGCCGCCAGTTTTTTCGCCAACCAGCCCGTCGGATTCCCTACCTTTCCGGTCGTCACCTCGCCGCTGATGAGGTGGAGAACCTGGGGGAGGGAGACATCGCTGCCCCGCTCGCAGGCGCAGGCCGTGACCCGTTCGGACCGGCCGAACGTCCGCAGGAAGTAGGATGCTGCGCCCGGGTCAGGAACCTGGATGGCCCGGACGCCGTAGGGGTAGCCGTCGAACCGCTCGGGAACACCGGTCGCGTCGCAGATTGCATCCAGCATCACCTCGGCTGGGAGTCGGCGGGCCGCGTAGTGTGAGTAGAACCGGCTGTCGGTCTCGTTCCCAGGCCGTGTTGCGGATGCAAGCTGGTAGGTTCGGGACGTGAGGATGAGCCGCATCAGGTTCCGCAGGTCGTAGCGGTGGGCCACGAAATCCGCCTTGAGCGCTTCCCACAGGGCCGGGTTCGTCGGCGGGTTGGTCGCGCGGAGGTCGTCCACCGGTTCGACCAACCCGACTCCCATGTAATGCCGCCAGATACGATTCACCATCGCCCCGGCGAAGTACGAGTTGGATGGGTCGGTGACCCACTTCGCCAGGGTGACCCGAGGATCATCACCGGGCTTCACCTCTGCCGAAGCGCGATCGAGTGGCTGGGCCTTCATGAACATCCCGGTGCGAGGCTGGGTCACCCCGACCGGACTCTTATTCTGGTTCTGGTCCGGATGACTGATCGCCAGCACAGTCGGCCCGTTCTTCGCCTCTTTTCGGTCCAGTTTCACCCGACTGAAGTATGCAGCGAAGTGGTAGAAATCGTCCTGGGTGTAGCGTTCGAGTGGGTGGTTGTGACACCGAGCGCAGCCGATCCGGGTGCCGAGAAGGGCCTGGGCAACCGATTCGGGGGCTTCCGAATTCTCCCCGTGCCGCTGCTCCCCGACCACGACAATGTAGTACCCCACCGCCGGATTCGAGGTGTTGGAACCGGTCGCCGTCAATACGTCCCGGGCAAGAGCATCCCAGGGCCGGTTCGACGCAATTTGCTGTCGCAGCCAGACGTGGAATTGCCGGACCCCTTTCACACCCCGGACATCGTGGTCGCGTTCCTTGCGATTCTGGAACAGATCACCCAGTTGGAGCGCCCAGTAATCATCGAACTCCGGCCGGGCGAGGAGGGAATCGACCAGCTTCTCCCGTTTCTTCGGGTCGGTATCGGTTGCGAACGCCCGGATCTCGGCTGGGGTCGGGAGGGTGCCGCAGGCGTCGAGGGTCGCGCGGCGAAGGAATTCGTTGTCGGTACAGTCGTCCGACGGTTCGATTCGCAATTCGCGGAGCTTGGCGAATACATGGTCGTCGATGGCGTTATTCCGCCCCTCGTAGCGAGACGCCTCCACGGGGCGATCGAAGGGCATGCTGAACGAGGTCACCGCGACTTCGGTGAGGAACATGGCCCGGACGGCCGTTGCTCCGTTGCGGACCGCCGTTGCCTGCCCGGCCGGGGTGACCGAGACAAACGCGGGGTCGTTGGCATCGAAGCGGGTCAGCCACGTCACATCGACCTTCGACCCGTCGCCAAACGTGGCGGTCGCGACGAGGGGGACACTCTCGCCCGGCTTGAGCACCTGCATCGCGGGGGTGAGGTCGAGGCGTGTCACGCGCGGATCGGCCTTGTCTGGCCCGGGGAACCCGCCCTTGATCCAGGCGAGTAGGAGGCCGTATTCGCGACTCCCGACGGCGAAGAGTCGGCCGCCCTCGTGGGGAACCTGAGCGGTGGCCTTCTGGAGAATCAGGCTGTCTTCTGGCCGAGTGGGATCGAGTCGGCGGCCATCAAACTCCCGGGTGAGGGAGCGATGGTCCTGGTCCGGAGCGTACCCGCGAAGCGACAGCCGAAACCCATTCTGCCCGGCCCCTTTCCCGTGGCACGCGCCCTGGTTGCAGCCGGTCTTGGTGAGGAGAGGCATCACCTCATTGAGGAAGGACGGCGGCTTCGGGTCTGCGCCTTGGCCTGTGCCGGCCGATGAGCCGACAGCAATAATGGCAGCAATCGCGGATGCGATCGAACGCATAAGTTGGCCTCGGGCTTCCGAACGAGCCGGCGGGAAGAGCATGGGCACCCCGGACAGGCACCCGGCGGGCAGCATCGAACCTCTACCACAAGTTTAGGTGACCGTGTCGGGCCGAGCAAGCGGAAAGTGGGAGAGAACCACAGAGGGCGGCGCGACAAGTGCTCCGGGAGGTGGCCAGAGGGGGTTGTTAGTTCAATTCTCAGTAGCGATGGTTGCCATTCTTCACCCTGAAGGGGTGAGATTCCTCAGCCCAGGGCAACGCCCTGGGTTTCCAAGGGTTTTTGATTCCAGCCTGAAGGGCAGGGAGAACGACCCCCCCGCGACATTATCCCAGCCCTTCAGGCTGGAAGAGGGTTTTTTGTCGCCTCCCCAGGGCGTTGCCCTGGGCTGAGGAATCTCAGCCTTTCAGGCTGAAAACCAATCACGCTCCGGGAAGATTTGCCATCCCCACCACATGTGTGGCCGCGATCAGCCGGCACTCGTTCCACCGCTCGCCACGTTGGTGGGAGTCCAGCTCCATTTCTTGCCCGGCCCCGCCCGGACGAGCCCGGCCGGGGTCTTGAGTTCCCAGTCGGCGATCTCGGGTTCGGGCACCCCGGCGGGGAGTTGCTTCTCGGGTGGGGCGGGCTCGTTCGGCGTGGGAATGATGACGATACCGGAACCGTCAGCGGTTTCGACGCGAAGTCCCATCCCCTCGACCTGTTCGACGTAGAACGGGGCGACCGCGACGACGGGAGAGCCCGGCGGAATGATCCCTCTCGTCTCGATCTCGGTGGTCTCGATCTTTCGACCGATCTGTCCGAGGTGGGCGATCGGGTCTGTTGGCAGACCTTCCAGGATGACCAGATTGTTCGGCCCAGACTTCAACAACCAAGCGGAGCCCCGAGCGTACAGCGCGTGCGACCCGTACTTGATTCCCCGAGCCCGGAGTCGGGGGTGTTTGGCATCGCGCAATGTGCCGAAATGGAGCGAGAGTTCGTCGGCGTAGCCAGCCCGGGCGAACAGGAAGGGCTCACCGACAAGTTGGAGTAGTACGTCTCCAAGGGTCGGGAGATCATCGGTTACGTCAGAAAGATGTCGGCAGGCGTCAACAAGCGTAGCAGTCATTGGCTGTCCTTGAACTCGCGAGCCTTTAGGCGCAACTCGGCCCAGGTGAAATCCCCGCGATTGTTGGCGGTCCCACGATCTCCGGCTGCTTTACAATCTTCGAGATAATCGCCAAACTCACGCCGATCGATGCCGAATTCATCGGCAATCGCATCGACCTGCTTGAGATCGGGCTTGCGACCCACGCCTCTGCTCCGGCCGGTGCGCCAAACAAACAGCCCGCCGTGACTTCCCAGGTCACTTTACCCTTGCCACAGAGGCTGAGCAAGAGCATGACTGGCAACCTCAGACGTGTTGACTAGCGTTTTCCTTTCCTGTCTGCTCTAGCCCAATCGTGGTAGCTTGACCCTACCCAATCCAGTTGCCTGCCGGTTACCTTCGGGTCGTCTCCAGCTCTCTTGCATCAGACGCGGGATCGGTCCTGTTCGGGTAGAGATTGGGGAGTCGACGATGACCGAAGAGGAATGGCTTGCAGCAACCGAGCCAACACCAATGCTGCTATCCCTGCGACGCAACCCGAGTGAACGGAAATCACGCCTCTGCCGATCACTCCCACCCGCCCACATTTGCTCCGCCCCACTTCGGATTCACCCGCGCCACTCCCTTCCGCCCCCGGATCGCGGCCACGAGATCCGCAATCGTGCGGATCGTGGCGTCGAAGTCGGTGTAGCAGCAGCCGACTGTTTCGGGTGCGTGGGAGTCGCTGTTGCCGAGCTGGGCGTAGTGCGGGTACTTCTTGAGCAAGGCGGCCGCCCGGGTTCGGAGGTCTGGCTCCATGTTGTTCGACATCACCTCGATCCCTTCCAACTCCGCCCCCGAATCGCGGACCACTTTCTCGAACGGCTGACCCCACCGGTTGGGGTGAGCCGCCACCGCCGCCCCGCCCTGACGGTGGACCTCCCGGCACAATTCCCCCCAGCCGATCCCCCTGGGGAAGGCAAACGGGTCCGTCAGCCCGTACACCAGCATGTCCCCGCCGCGGGCTGCCACCTCGACACCGGCCAGGATGACCAGATTGGGGGCCGCAGCACGGAGTTCAGCAAGCTCGGCATCCGGCCAGAAGTAGTCGTGTTCCGTCAGCACCACCCCGTCGAGCCCGGCGGCTGTTGCCGCTCGGAGCAGGTCGAATGGGTCGGTCACCGAGTCCGGAGAGTGGCGAGACGTGTGAAGGTGAAGGTCGAATTTCATCGTGGGCTGGCACCTGGACCGATCGTCAGGCCGGAAAAAGTCCGGTTATGCCCATTCTATCCGGAAGGGCGCACATTCCGGACCGAACAGATTCCGGGTCAGTTCATCGCGGTCAAGCCCTGCCGGCCGCGACCCGGTACGACCGGCACCGCCGTCATCCCAGAACCCAACCGGGCAAGACTCCGCAGATTCCCCACTTGTGTACTGCCAGACAAGGTTTACAATTTCTATTACGTGAACCGGGGAACCCCCACGGTCCCGATCACCTCCACCCGGATCGGCCGCCCGTATCGAGTAACCGACCATGGCGCAATACATCACGCTCGAAGAAGCTGCCGAGCGGCTCGGACTGCCAGCGGACGAATTCAAGCGACGGCTCAAGACCGAGTGGACCCACGTCGTCCCGATGCGGGATGGACCCACTCTCCGGTTCCGCGTCAACCAGATCGACGAACTGGCCCGGCAACTCGGTGCCGCAAGCGACGTGAGTCTCCCGCTGGCCGCGATGGAACCTGCCGAGCCTGGGTCGGACGACTTCAAGGTTCAGGGTCCAACCAAGCCCGCCAAGTCGACCAAGCCTGCCGACGAACCGCTCGTGTTCGATGCGTCCGACGATGACATTTTCTCGCTCTCCGCCGACGAGCCGAAGCCAGCCGGCAAAGGCAGCAAGGCCGACCCTCCCGGAACCGACAGCGATGTCCGCCTGGAATCTCCCAAGCCTCCGAAAGATCCAGAAGTGGTGCCGACGGAGGAGATCGCCCTCGATCTGGGCGGCCCGGGGAGTGCGGTGATCAAGGGTGGGAGTTCGGCCAAACTCTCGGCCCCGAAGTCGTCGGCCAAGCTGACAGGTCCGGACTCCGGAATGAAGCTATCGGCCTCGGATTCCGGGAAAAAGTCAGACTCTGGAAAGAAGCTATCGGCTGGCGACTCCGGAAAGCACCCGGCCAGCCCCGGACTCGGCGACAGCAGCGAATTTGAACTCAGCCTGGATGCCGACAGCGACGATTTTGAGCTGCAACTCAACACCGACTCCAGCGACGAGGTCGATCTCGGCAGTTCCCCGGTCGAGGAAGGTGGAAACCGGAGTGGGAAGAGTGGGATCAACCTACGTGACCCCGGTGACGCCGGGATTTCCCTGGAGAAGGGGAAAAAGGGCGATTCCGGCCAGAACCTGCCCGGGAAGAAGAGCGACTCCGACCGGAAGTTGGCCGCGAAGAAGCCCGCGAAGAGCGACGAGAGCGACTCGGACGTGGAATTCGAGCTTTCGCTCGATCCCGGCCCCGGTACCTCCGGACCCAAGGTCGGTGGACCACGGTCGGGTGGGAAGCCCGCACCGCTCACGTCCGATTCCGACAGCGAGTTTGAACTGACCCTTGACGATTCCAGTGAGGGATCGAGTCTGGAGGCTGCGGCCCTCGAATCGGCAGACGCAGCGAAGGGCGACATCTTCGAGACCGATTTTGAAATCCCGCCGATGACCGACGAGTCCGGGTCGGAAGTGGTCGCAATCGACTCGGATACCGATCTGGAGGATAAATCCGACGTCGAGATCGCCCTGGAAGAGGGCGATGCCCCCGCCGATGACACGGCCAGTCAGGTCGTCCTGTTGGAAGACGAAGGGGAAGCCCCGGCGAGACGATCTTCCAACCGGAGTAGCGGGGATGTGGATCTCGCCGAGGTCGAGTTGGAGGAGGAAGACAGTTCGGTCAGCGCTGCCATGCGGAAGGTCAAGCCCCTCGACGATGACGAAGAGGAGGAAGTGACCACGGTTGCCGGGGTCGCTGCCCCGACTCCGTGGGGTCCGGTCCCGGCCTTGATCCTGATCCCCGCCTTCATCCTGGTGATCTTCGGTGGGCTGATGTCGTTTGAATTAATCCACACGATGATGGGCTACCAACAGCCCCGCAAACCGGCCGCCCCCCTGGTCCGTGGCGTGGCCAAAGCGCTCGACATGGACTTGAAGGACCAGTAATTCCCGACGGCGATAGCGGCTCAGAATTCAGAATGGCCCGCAGATGAAATCTTGATCAAAACAATTTCGTTTTATCTGGATTTCATCTGCGTCGAAGTCTGCGTCATCTGCGGGCCATTCTGAATTCTTACATCCCGTTGGCCGCGTTGTTGACCGCTCCGATATAGCTATTGGCAATCCGGAAGATCAGGAAAATGAGCACAAAACACATCCCGACGTAAATGCTGTAGCTGGTGAATCGGGCAGCGTCCTTGAGTCGCCGGACGCCTTCTTCCCGATAGTTCTCGGAGAGTCGTCCGGCCACTTCCGAGATCTGCCCGGACACCTCCGCGACTTCAATCGCGTCTCGGAACTCTTCCGGAAACGGAGCGCGGCTGGCCGCCAGGCCCTCGTGGATCTCGCCGCCTTTCTTCACAACTTCGACGGCTGCCGCCTCCCCTCGCTGGAATACCGAGTTCGCGGTCGCCCGGAAACAGTATTGGAGGGTCTGCTCAGCGCGCAACCCCGCTTCGCTCGTCATCTGTAGGGCGATGGAGAACCGGTGGAGGGCGAAGTTCAAGAGAGCCGGCCCCCAGACCGGGACGAGCAATCCGAACCCTTCCATCACCGAGCGCCAGCGAATACTCTCGGCCGAAAGTTTGAACAGGAACAACACACCAGCTGCGAACCCGAACCCCAACCCCAGGACCGTCAGTGCTCCAGCCGATCCCGTCAGGCCGAACCCGAGTGGATCCATCTTGCTCCCGAACATCCCCAGAACGAAGGTCATCCCGGAGACGATCAGCACCGCGGCCACATACTGGACCACCGGGTACGCCATCTGACTGCGGAAATCCCGCTGCACCCGGAGGGTCGTCTCGTAGTATCGTTCAAGTTCCCGGAACGTGTCTTCCAGCCGGCCGGTCCGCTCCCCAACTCCCACGAGTTCGAGGAACAGAGGGGGGAAGCGGTTTCGATGGGGTTCGAGGGCGTCCTCCAGCGACTCCCCTCTCTCAAGATGCGAGAGGATGTCCTGGGCAACCCCGCGGAGGGCTCGCGGCCCCGATTTCGCCTGCTGGCGAAAGATCTTCAAGGGGTCGAGTCCTGCCGCGATGCTGACCCGGAGCGTCCGGCACCAACTCACAAGGGCAGGCAACGGACATTTCGATGAGAAAAGCATGGGGAGACCGGGGCTATCGGGTCGCGGGCGAGTCGGATATCGTAACAAGACGCCCGCCAGTGGGCCGTATTTTGGAGCGTGGACCTTCGTCGACGAAGACCACTCCTTCCGATATACCCGATTTCCGCGGTCCCCGACATCCTCCATGATCGGACTTTCTCCACCATCCGACCCGGCCAACCGACCGCATGACCGGTACGACGAACGCTACCTGGCCGGGATTGTCCACTTCAACCGGGCCGAGTATTTCGAGGCCCACGAGGTGTGGGAAGACATCTGGATGGATTGCCTGGGTGCCGACCGGCGATTTTATCAGTCCTTGATCCAGGCAGCGGTTGCCCTCTACCATTGGGGGAACGGCAACCGTGCCGGTGCGGTCCGGCTGTTCGCTTCGGGGCGACGGTATATGGAACCCTACCGCCCCGTTCACCGAGGACTCGACGTGAACCAGTTCTGGGGGCAGGTCGAAGCCGCGCTGGCCCCGGCATTGTCCGGGGAAACCTCTCCCGATCCGGCCCTCCTCGCGGATGTTGGTGAGGGACGTGAAACGGTTCCAGACCGGCCTCCGATGATCGCGCTCAACCCGCCCCCCGACCTGTGGCCTGAACCCCAACCACCCGACCTCCCTCCCACCGCCGGGGTCTCCCATGAATGACGACACGGCTGCCCTGGCGGGCTTCCACGGTACAGCCCGGCTGTTCCCGCTCCCGAATCTCGTCCTGTTCCCGCACGTTGTGCAGGGATTGCACATCTTCGAACCACGCTACCGCCAACTCCTGGCCGATGCCCTGGCGGGCGATGGGATGATCGCTCTGGTTCTGCTCCAGCCAGGGTGGGAGGAGGAGTACGACCACAAGCCGGAGATCGAACCGGTGGCATGTTTGGGCCGGATCGGGTGGCACGAGAAGCTACCGGATGGGCGGTACAACGTGCGTCTTCGGGGACTGTCTCGCATCCGACTCGTCGAGGAGGTGCCGACCGACCGGCTCTACCGGATCGCCCGTGCCGAACTGGTCCCAGATGTGGTTCCGGCCGATCTGCATCGGCTCAAGGCTCTCCGTCGGGGCTTGGCCGATGCGGTCCTCCCGCGATTCGCGGAGGACGGACCGGCCCAGCAGCAACTGCGGGAGTTATTCCAGGGAGATATGTCTCTCGGGCACGTCTGCGATGTCCTCTCGTATGCCTTGCCGCTGCCAGTGGAGATGAAACAGGCCCTGCTGGCCGAGCCGCACGTCGATCTACGGGCCGAGATCATGACCCAGGCCCTACGAGTCTCGGCCGCCCGGTCGGACCGACGTTTCCCGCCGGAATTCTCCGAGAATTGACGAGGGGGTGTTTCGTGTTTGGTGTTTAGTGTTTGGTGTTTACAGATCGCGAATGCGCACACACGGCTCAGAATAGTCTACCGATGACACGGAAAAGGATGCCTATCTTGAGAGCCGTGTCGATCGCGGTTCTGCCACGCTGTTTGCAACCACTGGGTTTGATTGCACACTGAGCAAATTATCGTCGACTCTTTTTGTCGTTGGCAGGGATTTCGGCGATAACCTCGGCAGGCAAGATCCTCACTTTTGTGCTGTTGGTGGTGTAAATAATCAACCAACAACGAAATGAGGTTGCGTGTTTTCACAAGCCTGAAGCGCCAGCGAAGGCCAGCTTTTCCTTCGCTGGCGCTTCAGGCTTGTGTCCAGCTTTTCCTTCGCTGGCGCTTCAGGCTTGTGTCCAGACACTATCTCTTATCTGTCGCGTTATGTCATCTGCGGGCCATTTCTTCTCGGCTCAAGGTTTTTTCTGAACCGCTGCCACAAGGCGATCGACGAGCTTGTCGGCGTCGGCTGGCTTTCCGCATGTCAGGAAGCGGTCGGAAAGGACCGGCCCGTCCTTTTCCGGCAACCACTGAATCCCCCACTTGTTGCCTGTGTAATTGTCAGCGAGGAATGTGGTGCGTGCAGCCTTCTTGCCCTTGAGAAAACCGTGTTCGATCAGTACCCGCTGACCCAGATCCACCGCGCACACGAATCGTTTCAATTGCAGCATCTGCTGAATCGTCTTCTTTGCGGCCTGGGCTCCGCCCCCATCTTTGATGTACTGCGACACATCCTGACCGCAGAATACAACCGCCTGATATCCCGTCAGATCCGTGGTTTCGGTCAGTGTCACCTGGATTTCTACCGGTTGGCCTCGGTTATCAGATGCCGGGAACAACCGGGCGGGGTCGGGCTGGGAGGCAGCGGTCACCACTTTCACGCCGCGCTTCTCGAACGCAATCCGTGGTTGGTCGTAGTCAGCCAACCACAACCCCCGATTGGGCAGGATGAACAGCACCTTTTGAAGTGACTCGCTCTTCGGCGGCGTCTTCGGAGGCGGCGTCTTCGGAGGTGGCGTCTTCGGAGGCGGTGGGGTTGGGATCGGAGGGCTGACGACTGGTGGCGGTGGTTTCTCGGCAGGTGGGGTGGGCGGTGGGTCGTTTTTCGCGACGGAATTCGGGACAGAGTCCACGGCCGTCTCCGCGACCGTCTCCGGGTGATCGACGAGCTTCTTGAACGCGAAGCCGGCCACCACAGCGAAGGCGAGTCCGAAGACCACCGCCGCAGTCACCACAGTCACCTTCCACCTCTGTGTTCGGGAGGCTTGCAGTGCCTTCTTCTTACGTCCACGCGAGCGAGTCCGGCTGCCTTGCTGCCCCGTGGGTGTCGTCCGCTCAGGGATCTCAGTCTCCGGGGCTATCTTGGGGCGGACGACCGGGCGGGATGGGGGTGGCGGCGGGATCACCAACTCTGGCTCAATAGGTTCCACCAACCCGTGAGATCCAGTGCCCTGACCTGTCGTTGGCTCCGGGGGCGGGGCCGCACCCTGCGATTCCCCCCGGGCATAGGGAGCGAGGGCGGTGGCAACTTCGCCCGGGGTGGCGTAGCGATCCTTGGACCGCTTTGCCATCAGTTTTGCCAGCACCGCAGCGAGCGTGTCCGGCACGTCCAGACGGAGCGTCTGGATGGGGGTAGGGGTCTCCCGGGTATGGGCCAGAAGCTTCTCCATCATGGTGGTTGCATTTGGGAACGGAATCTGCCCGGTGAGCAGGTAGTGAAGGGTACAGCCAAGGCTGTAGATGTCCGAGCGGATGTCGACGGTGTGCGAGTTCCGGGCTTGCTCCGGGGACAGGTACTCTGGGGTGCCCATCACCACGTTCGCTGCGGTGGCGGCTGGCTTCCCCGCTGCGGTCGATTCCTCTTCTCGGACAAAGCGAGCGAGCCCGAAGTCGAGGATCTTAACCTGCCCCTTGCGGGTGACCATCAGGTTGGCGGGTTTGATGTCCCGGTGGACCATTCCCTTTTCGTGGGCATGTTGGAGCCCGGTTGCCACCTGGCGGGCGAAATGACAGGCCAGAGTGACGGGGAGTTGCCCCCCCCGGCGAGCCACAAACCGTTCGAGGCTGATCCCCTCGACATACTCCATCACCAGGAAGTGCAGCCCCCCGGCCTCGCCCGCATCGTGGGCAGTGACGATATTGGGGTGGGAGAGTTGCGCTGCCGCCTTGACCTCCTGGACGAACCGGCTGACGGCGGATGGTTTGGAAGTGAGTCGTGGGGCGATCACCTTGAGAGCCACGGTCCGGCCCATCATCCGGTGTTCGGCCTTGTACACGACCCCCATTCCACCCACCCCAAGTTCTCCGATAATCTGATATTGTGGGTGATTCAACAGAGCTGGCGGGACATTCGGCGGGAGGGGCGGATCAGCCCTGGGGATCTCGCCCTCGGAAACATCGGGAACATCTGGCGGAGGGGTGTTTGGCGCTGGCGCACTGGCTTGGTGCCCCGCCGCAGAGATGACAATCGAGTCGCCCCGGACACGCTTGACGGCGATGCAGCAGGAGTCGCACGCGGCGATGTGCTCAGCCACGGCCTCGAATTCGCCCGGGGGAAGGTTCCCACGGGCGAACGCAGAGAGTTGATCGGCGGCCGGGTGGGTGGACGGCGACACGAGCGGCTCCTTCGACGAGGTGTCTCCGTGAGAAAGATGGCATACGGACGGGGACACGCTTGGGAAGAGTTCCCAGGGCTGCCCAGGGTATCGTATCTATTCGGGCGTAACTGGTCGGGCTGGTTCACCGGCAGCCCTCCTGGGGATCAGAAGTGGCGAGACCACCTCCATCCTGTTTTGATATTGAACCTCGGTGCCAGCCGAGGGTTCCGGAATAAGGCAGATGCCAGGAAATGNNTGGCACCCGATCCCACTGGTAGAGTTTCTCTCACCAACTGCCTATGGCTGTCCTCGCCCTGCGAGAAAGAGACATGATCCGCTGGAGTTCCATTTTTGTTGGTCTCGGCTCACTGATCCTTCCAGCATGCGCGGACGATCGCAAGGATCTCGTCCGTGTTGTTTGCGTTGGGGACAGCATCACCTATGGGGATGGGGTCGAGGAGCGGGAAAAGAACAGCTACCCGGCCGTTCTCCAGCGTCTGCTCGGGGACCACTACAGGGTCCGGAATTTCGGGGACAGCGGCTCAGCGCTCCTTGCCAAGTCGGATAAGCCTTATCGGAAGGAAGGAGCCTATGCAGATGCTCTCAAGTTCCGGCCCAATGTGGTCGTGATCCTGCTCGGGACAAACGACACGAAGCCGTGGAACTGGCAACACGCCGACGATTTCGCTGCGGACTACACCGAGTTGATCCGGTCGTTCCAGAAGTTGTCATCCCAGCCGCAGGTGTTTTTGTGTGTGCCTGTCCCTGCCTATCCTGGCGGCGCTGGGATCGATGACACTCGCATCCGCACCGGGGTGAAGCCGAAAGTCGAAGAACTCGGTCGGGAGTTGAACCTCCCGGTGATCGACCTCTATACCACCTTCAGTGATAAAAAGGAACTGTTCTCGGACACCGTTCACCCGAACGCCGAAGGTGCCAAACTCTTGGCCGAGACGGTGGCTCGGGCGATCCGCGGGGACGCCAACCCGGAGTGAATCGGGTCCAGGCAGGCGGTGCGGAAGTGTCCAGGGCTTCTGCCCTGGGCTCAGAACGAACGCCCCATCCGGGGCTCAGCGACAGTGGCATACGGCTGAAAAATCAAGGTTTTGAGCCGCGGGAGCGGCGGCCGTTCTTAGCCCAGGGCGGAAGCCCTGGGAACCCAGCTCGGTCCTCGCGTCCGGCCCAATCCACGAGGTCTTCCCATGCTCTCCCGCCTTGTCCTTCCCATCTTGCTCGGGCTTGGCTGTTTTGCGGAGGTTGGCCACGCGGCCGATCCCGCCCCGAAGCTTCCACCCGGGGTCAAACTCGAAGAACGTCCAACCGACCCGAAAGCCACAAAAATCGTCCTTGTGGCCGGTTCCAACTATTACAAACCGGGCGAGCACGAGTACGTGGCCGGGTGCGCGGTCCTCATGGACCTGCTCCGCCAGACACCGGGTGTGTTCCCGGTCCTTGCCGTCGACTGGCCGACCCGGCCGGATACATTCGCCGGAGCCAAGGCCGTCGTGTTCTTCCTCGATGGCGGAGAGAAACACGCTGTCCTCAAAGGCGATCGGCTGGCCGAAGTGCAAAAGCTCGCCGATAGTGGTGTGGGGTTGGTGCAACTCCATCAGGTGGCGGATTACCCAAAGGATCTGGCCGACCGGGCGCGGGCCTGGACGGGCGCGACCTGGGAAACCGGGGTCGGGCAACGGGCTCACTGGGTGACTACGTTCAAAACCTTTCCCGACCACCCAGTCTGTCGCGGGGTGAAGCCGTTTACGATCGATGACGGGTGGCTCTATCAACTCCGATTCATCGATGGGAAGACAGGGGTGACGCCACTTCTGCGAACAGTGAATCCCAAATCGAAGGCCAAGATGACCGACGATGCTGCGATCGTGTCCTGGGTGTACGAGCGGCCAGCGCCTGCTGGGGGGAAAGCTGGCCGGTCGTTCACCTTCACGGGAGGACACTTGCACGCAAGCTTCGCCGAGGAGGGCTACCGCCGGTTCCTGGTGAACGGCATCCTCTGGTCGGCTGGGCTGGACATCCCCACGGCTGGAACCCCGGTGGTCCTCGATACGGCTGAGTTGAAGAAATATCTGGCTACTCCACCTGCAAAATAGCAACTGGTGCAGCGAGGAAGGGGGGCACCGTAGGCCGCAGGCCACTCCCCTGATACGGTAAACCTGTTCAGAACCCTGTGCCCGGCCACAACCGGTGAATTCGGTAACGGACCACTGGCATCGATAGAAGGCGGAAGCGATGAGCCGACGATTCGTGGAGCAACTCCGGGACGGGGATCCTCTCGACGATGTGTACCTCGTCACCGATAAACAACTCCGCGCGAACCGAAACGGGAACATGTACCTCCTTTTGGAACTTCGCGACCGGACCGGCGGCATGTCGGCCCGGTTATGGAACGCCGGGGACCAGACCGCTCGCGAGTTCGCTCCCGGCGACTTCCTCCATGCCACCGGCAAGGTGCAACTGTTCCAGGGGTCGCTCCAGATCATCCTGAACACGGTTGAGCGAGTCGAGCCGCAGAAGGTCGAACTCACCGACTTTCTGCCGCACACGGATCAGAGCATCCCCAAGCTCATGGAGAAGCTCAAGGGGTATCTCCTCCGCCTGGGGAATCCGCACCTGCGAGCGCTGGCCGAGTGCTTCCTGATGGATGACGACTTCGTCCGTGGGTTCACAACCTGTCCGGCCGGGGTGAAATTGCACCACGCTTACGTCGGGGGGTTGCTTGAACACGTTGTGTCGATGATGGATGCGGCCGACCGGCTCCTCCCCCTTTACCCGGGTGTCGACCGAGATCTGCTCCTGATGGGAGTGTTCCTTCACGACGCCGGAAAGGTCCGCGAGTTGACGTACACCCGCGCGTTCGGATACTCCGACGAGGGACAACTGGTCGGACACCTGGCGGTCGGTGTGGCGATGCTGGGGGAGATGGCGGCGAAGGTGCCGGACTTGACGGGCGAACCGGTCCCGCGGGAGGTCATGCTCCGCCTCCAGCACATGATCCTCAGTCACCACGGGACGCTCGAATGGGGCAGCCCCAAGGTGCCGATGACCCCAGAGGCGATGCTCCTGCACCTGATCGACATGCTTGACACCCGGATGCATCAGGTGGCCCGGGAACTGCGGGAAGATCGAAACAACCCGACCGCCTGGACGCCATACAACCACAACCTCGGCCGCCGGTTCTATAAGGGCGGCGGCAACGGCGATTTGTACGGCGAAAGCGGTGGCGGATACGATTAATTGATGAGAAGTCAAAAGAGATTTTAACCACAGAGACACAGAGAACACAGAGAGAAAGACCACTCCTCGTTCACACGCTCCGCGTGGGAATGCCGTTTTCGGCGCTCTGCGTCGTGGCCTGAGCGGAACGGACGCGTGATCGGGGATCCGACGGACGTCGTCACCGCCGTGTCGGCCCACCCCGCAGAGCGGGGGAACCAGCGGAAAAAGTCAAAAGAAATTTTAACCACAGAGACACAGAGAACACAGAGAAAAATCCAAAGAGTAGATTTTTCTAAAATTAACAGTCTGGTTATTCTCTGTGCTCACTGTGTTTCTGTGGTTAAATTGCTCGGATTCAGGTAACCTGCATGTCGGACCTTGTCACTCGCATCGTCCACGCTGTCACCCGCCCGAGTTACTCGCCAATCAAGGCGAAGATTCTCGCCAAGCGGCTAGGGATCGGCGATGATGCCTACCCGGACTTCCGCCGGACCCTCCGTGCCCTGATCCAGGAGGGCCGGTTGACCATCGGTAAGAACCAGTTGCTCAGGGCCGCCGACCCGCACGGCACTGTTGTCGGCACATACCGCCGCTCGAAAGCCGGGCACGGCTATGTTCGCCCGCACGCTGTCGATGGGACTGCCGGTCCGGACATCTACATCCGCGAGGACAGGGGCCTCGACGCCTCCACCGGCGATGAGGTGATGGTTCGTATCACCCGGCTGGCGACCAGCATCAAGGATGCGGCTGGCGAGGTGGTTCGGGTGATGGGGCGGGCCACCCGGACGTTCGTCGGCACCTACTTCGAGCGGGATCGGGAGGGGCTTGTCCGGGTCGATGGGACGCTCTTTGCGCATAGCGTCTCGGTCGGTGATCCAGGGGCCAAGGGTGCCCGCCCGCAGGACAAGGTGGTGATCGAAATGCTCCGCTTCCCGACCCCGGAGAGCCGCGGGGAAGGGGTGATTACGGAGGTTCTCGGGCCGCACGGCACACCGGGGGTCGATACCCTCTCGGTGATCAAAGCCTTCGGACTGCCGGAAGAGTTCCCGGAAGAGGCGTTGGCCGAAGCCCGGCAGGTCGCATCACAATTCCTCGAAGACAGCCTTGATGATCGCGAGGACTTCACCAGCGATATCGTCATCACGATCGATCCGAAAGACGCCCGCGATTTTGATGATGCGGTGAGCGTTGTGATTGATCCCAAGACAAAGCACTGGGTGCTGACCGTTCACATCGCTGATGTCGGCCACTTTGCCAGGCCGGGTGGGCCACTCGACACCGAGGCCCGGCGGCGGGCGACGAGTATCTACCTGCCCCAAAAAGTGATTCCGATGTTCCCGGAGGTCATCTCGAACGGACTGGCGAGCCTTCAGGAGGGGAAACTCCGCTACGTGAAGACTGCCCAGATGGAGTTCACGCCAGGCTTGCAGAAGGGGCATGTCCGATTTGCCAACGGAGCCATCCGAAACCGCAAGCGGTTCACTTACGAAGAGGTCAGCGCGATCCTGGCCGAGATCGCAACGACGGGGGCAACCGACAAGTGCGAACTGCCGATCCAGTCTCTGCTCCTTCGCATGCGTGATCTCGCCCTCTTGCTCCGCAAGAAGCGGCTGAAGCGCGGAGCGCTCGAACTGGCCATGCCCGAGGCTGTGCTCGAATACGATCCGGACGGTCGAGTGACCGGCGCTCACTTCGCCAGCCATGACCTCAGCCACCAGATCATTGAAGAGTTCATGTTGGCGGCCAACGAGGCGGTGGCCGAGCACCTCACGCACCAGGAAATCCCCTTCCTCCGCCGAACGCACCCGGCTCCGAACGAAGAGAAACTCGCCGCGTTTGCCCAGTTTGCCGACCTCCTCGGTTACCCGATCGCGCGGCCCCAGGATCGGTTCGAGTTACAGCGCGTGCTCAACGAGACAGCCGATAAGCCGGAACGCGCAGCCGTCCACTACGCCCTCCTGCGCAGCTTGAAACAAGCCACGTACTCGCCCATTCCAGACGAGCATTACGCTCTCGCCAGCCAGAACTACTGCCACTTCACCTCGCCCATCCGGCGGTATCCGGACCTCGTCGTCCACCGTCTCCTCGACCGGTGGATTCGGACCGGCAAGGCATCGGCTGATGTCGCGGAGTTGACCGCCCTTGGCGACCACTGCTCGAAGATGGAGCGGCGAGCGGAGACCGCCGAACGGGAACTGGTGAAGCAAAAGATTCTGACTTATCTCAGTCAGAAACTCGGAGAGCGGTTCGACGCAGTGATCACAGGCGTGGCAGACTATGGGTTCTTCGCACAGGTGGAACAAATCCCGGCGGAGGGGCTCGTCCACGTCTCGTCGATGGTGGATGATTTTTACCAGTTCGACGAGGCCGGGCACGCTCTGGAAGGGAAGCGAACCCGGCGGCGATTCCGGCTCGGCGACCGGGTTCGCGTGGAGGTGTCGCGAGTGGACATCCCGAAGCGGATGCTCGACTTCCGCCTGGTGTCGGACAAGGGGCCACAGCAGAAGCCGGGTCGCGATGCGGGCGACGGCCGCCCGCCAAGCTATGGGACATTCCCGAAGCGGATCAAGAAGGGCGGGAAACGACGATGACCGGGCTGACGGCCTAATACAGGAACCCGTTGAGACTGTCGCATCTNNCTGCCGAGCCGTACCACTCACGCTCGGCAGGAGCCTCGCCCTCCCGTTAGACCAATGTTTGCTCCTGGAATGTGACAGCCTCTGCGGGTTCCTGTATGAGACGACGACCGATTCGGGTAGGGCCGGCAACACCATGCGGTCAGTCAGATTCCGCTCGTGACGGGTTCAATCGGGAATCGGCAAAACACCTCACCTCAAGCTCGGACGACGAGAGCGGTCATGCTCGACTTCGCCACGACCGCGTTCGTCTCGATCCTGTTCCTGGTCGATCCACCGGGCACGGTCCCGGCGTTCATCGCCCTGACCAGTCGATATTCGCCCGCCAAACGGCGGAAGACGGCCCTCGTCGCGTCCGTGGCCGCCACGCTGATCCTGATGGGCTTCGCCGCCGTCGGAAACGTGATTTTCCGGGTTCTGGGGCTGACTCTCCCGGCATTCCAGATTGCCGGTGGGCTGGTCCTGTTTCTGGTGGCGCTGGACATGATCCGGGCTCAGCGGTCGACCCAGGAATGCCCGGATGAGATGAAGGAGGGGTCGGAGGCCAGCGACGTGGCGATTGCTCCGCTGGCGATTCCGATGCTCGCCGGCCCAGCCGCACTCTCCACGGTCACTGTGCTCATGGCCCAGGCGCAGGACATGGCCGCGGTGGCGGTCGTGTTCCTGGCGATCGCCTTGACGGGACTGGTGTGCTACGTCACCCTCCGACTGGCCGATCCCATCCAGAGGCGGCTCGGAACAACCGGAGTCCATATCCTCGACCGCATCCTCGGGCTCGTCCTCGCCGGGATCGCTGTCCAGTTCGTCCTCAATGGACTCAAGGCCGCCGATTTGATCCCCTTGCCGAAAGGGTAGGGATTAACGGGCAGAATTTAGGGCCGCCCTCCGTGGTGGTCTGGCGTGGGCAAGTCGCATCAAGAAGTGACTACTCCGCTCGCCCTAAAGGGCGGCGGCTTCTACGGAGTTTCCCCCGAGGCCCTGTCGTCCCAGGGCTAACACATTGAGGCTGGCGTTGTGATCTCGACCCCACTCACCTTTACAGCACTCGCACCAGTAGATCCGCTCCGAAAGCGGCATCTTCTGGCGGTGTCCGCAGCGGTGACACTGCTGCGAGGTGTAGGCGGGGTTGACCTTCACGATTCTTCGACCGGCGCTTTCAGCCTTGAAGAAGAGAAGTGTGAAGAACAACGACCAACTGGCGTCGGAGATGGACTTGGCAAGGCAATGGTTGTGAACCATCCGGTTCACTTCCAAGTCTTCAACGGCGATGAACCCGAACCGGTTAACGATTCGCCGGGCGGTCTGATGGGCGAAGTTGTCGCGTCGGAACGCAATCCGTTCGTGAACCCTGGCAACGGGCTTGCGTCGCTTCCGCCTTTCGGGTGTCCCCTTCTCGGTCTTGGCGAACTTCCGCTGCACCTTCGCCAGTTCCTTTTCATCGGTGCGGAAGAATCTGGCATTGTCGATCGCTTCCCCGTTCGGTCCGGGGGACAGTGTGGCAAACGTCGTCAGCCCAACATCGATACCCACCTGAAGAGCGTTGGTGGGAAGCAGGGTTGGCTCGGGAACCTCACACGAAAAGCTGACGTACCACTTGCCCGTCGAACTCCGGCGAAGCGTACACGTCTTCGGCGTCCCTTCGAGTGGGCGGTGAAGCACAACCCGAATCGTGCCGACCTTGGAGAGAACCAATTGATCCCCGTCAACCGAACAGCCCGAAGGGCA